>VFZS01000279.1 GCA_016871095.1 Acidobacteriota bacterium | reverse complement strand
CCCCGTCCAGCGGCTGGCCCAACTCACCCCCGCGGCCTGGGCCGTCCGCCACCCGTAGCCCACCGCCGCCCTGTAAACCCTGGCTTTGCTCTGACGCTTACGACACAACGACGAAGCTCTCGATCCGGAAGGAAGCCGATCAATTGCGAGAAGACGGTGCGGCCATGGTTCATGAACCATTGTCGGCCACCTGCGGGGCGGCTTCGGCAGCTTGCCGCCGTTCAAATCGCGGCAAGCCAAAAACCAGCGCAACTCCCATCGCAACAGTCATTTGCCATCCTTGACTTGTGCGTTAGCCGGACAGCAGTGGGGAGAAGTCAACGGTGTCCTCGACGAGGACACCATGAAGGCCATTGGTGAGTTCCAGAAGAGCCGCGGCCTCACGGTAAGCGGCGGGCCTTCTCCCCGCACACGAAAGGCGCTGCTCCAGCCATGACGCGGCGCTCCGGAAAAGGCCGGATTCGTTCTTGGTAAGATCGTGGCGAGGTGATACCATGCAGGAGAATGGGGGTGAGCTGGGCTAGGCCACGGCCCGGGCGGGAGGAAACTTGAAGCGCCTACTCGTTATTGTCGCGGCGGTGGTGTTGGCCTACTTGGTCGGCTATTTCACCCATTACGTGGGGACGAGCGGCGTGCAGCAGGAATTGCAGGACCTGAGGCGAACCTCGCAGGCCGAGATCGGCCAATTGCAGGCGCACTTACGGCTCTCCAGGCTGCACGGGCAGATGGGCCTGCTGATTCTGGAAGTGGAGCAGTCCAACTTCGGCAAGGCCCGGGCGCTTTCCACGCGCCTGTTCGAGGACCTCCAGCGGGAGCTCCAGGGTATTCCGGAGGGTGAATCGCGGCAGCGGCTGGAGAACCTCCGCCAGCGGCGCGACGAGATCACCGCGGACCTGGCGGTGTCCAGCCCGGAGGTGGGCAAGAGGCTGCGCCAGATGTACGGTGAGCTGGCGCTGATCAGCGGGCTGAGAAGCGAGTAGGCGGGCGGGGCGTGGTCAGAACGTGTGACCGCCCCTCACCCACAGCCGTGCCCCCTCGCGGCTGAAGCCAGCATCCAGTCCCACGAACACCCGCTCACCCAGCTTCAGCCGGGCGCCAACGCCCGCGGAGGGCGCCAGTTGGCTCAGTCCCAGCGCGCCCGCCTGGCGGAAGACCTTGCCCGCGTCCGCGAAGACCACCCCGTCCACGAAACCGTTCATCGGAACGCGCAGCTCCGAGTTGAACACCAGGGCGTTGCGGTCCCGCAACCGGTACTGCTGGAAGCCGCGGACGTCGCCGCTGCCGCCCACCGTGGGCTGCATGAAGAAGGGGGTCTGCTGGCCCCGGCCCGGCGTGGTGAAGGTCGCCAGCCCGCGCAGCGCCAGGACGGCCTGCTCCTGGCCCAGGCCGAAAAACTGCTGAAGCTCGGCGTCGAAACGGCGAAAGCTGTAGCGTCCGAAATCCCGGTCCTGGTAGCGGGTCCACTGAAACAGGTAGTTGCCTCCGTAGTGCGGGTCGTTCGGGTTGTCGCGCCAGTCGAATTGGGCGAAAGCGCCGAAGTGGTAGTAGTCGGGCTGCCGCAGCAGGCCGGGCACCTGGGCTTCCGTGAAGACCTGCTCGCTGGACGGCCAGTCCCGATCCTTGCCGGGCCCCACGTTCACCTTCAGCATCCCGCCCGTCAGCCCCAGACGCAGGAACGGATGCGGGCGTAGGCCCACCGTTCCGAAGTAGTTGAAGTCCTCGAAGCGGAAGTTGGACCGGTCCCGCTTCCGGGTGTCGGGCCCCAGCCCCCAAAAATCCTCCTGCGGGAAGTTGCGTTGGCGCGCGGTAAGCTCCAGAAAGGCCCTCTCTTGCAGCAGGCGCGGGAACAAGAGCTGCACCTCCAGCCGCTCGTACTTCCGGATTGACCCGATGGCCAGGGCGCGCAGGCGCACCGGCCCGTCTTCCGGAAACGACTTCCAGTACTCCAGCCCCAGGGCCAGCCCGGAACCGGACGGCAAGCCGCTCAGGGTCGGTGACAGACCGTCCTCCTGCGCCGCCAGCAGCACCGGCGCCAGCAACGCCAGCCCCAAGCGAAGACCACGGAGATTCCTGCTGCAAGAGCTCAGCTGAGATCCTCCCGTCCTAACGTCTTGCCGCCCCCGGGGCTTTACGTTTCTCGGGGAAGAACACCACGGCCACCCCGTCCCAGTGCTCGCCGGGCGGGCCGCTGGTCTGCACCGCCCCCATGGGAACGGCGCCCACCCAGTTGGGCTTCAGGCCGAACTTGTCAATGAGGTGTCGGCGCACCATCAGCGCGCTCTGGCGCGAGGTCAGGAACTGCTGGTGGGCGGGCCCCGCGGCCGCATAGCCCTCCACGACCACCGGAGTGTTGGGGATGAGGTGCACAAAGCCGGCCATGGCCGAGTTGAGCTGCTCCAGCCCGGACTTGGAGAGAACCTCGGAGCCGTCCGCGGCGCGTGTGAACAGATCGCTGTGGTGGAGCCACACCCGCTCCCGGAGGCGCTCCGGGGCGAAGCGGCCCTGTTTGTAATCCTCGACGCTCAGCGCGTCCATGTCGTAAAAGCCCCGCCGCTGGAAGAATCCGCGGAACAACCAGTTGCGCTTGAGGGCTTCCATGTTCTCGGCCAGATCGGAGGTGGCCTCGCGCGTGTTGGCCAGCGTGTCGTTGAGGTCCACCAGCAGGCCGCGCTCGCCGCCCCCGGCCGGGCGCAGGGCCGCCAGAGTGTCCTTGGCCTGCGCGGTGAGGGTCTCGACGTTCCGGGCCGTTCGCTCGACGGTTCCCCCCAGGTCACGAGCCTTCAGATCGGAAACCATGGTCTTGACGTCGGTGGAAGTCTCCTGAACATTGCGGGCCGTGGCTTCCAGCCGCCGCACGGAGTCGCGCACGCTGTTGTATATCGCCTCGTCGGTTACCAGCTTGCCCACCGTGCCCCGCCCCTGCTTCACCCCGTCCACTAGGCCGCGGACGTCCTCGACCACGGTCCGGCTGGCGGAGGTGATCTTCTCGACTTCCTCGCCCACAGTGCCGACTACAGTGCTGCCCTTCTCGCCCAGCTCGTTGACCCGCTCCATGGCCACCCCGACCTGCTCTCTGACGTCGTCCATGACGCCATTGAGGTTCTTGACGGCGGCGACCGTCTCGCGCATTATGTCGGCGATCTCCAGAGGCTCGCGCCCCGGGATCGTTCCGTAGGGTTGCACCCGCGGCGCCGCCTCGGAGCCCGGCTCCACCTGGAGCAGCTTGTTGCCCACCAGGCCTTCCACCTGCACGCTGGCGACCGAGTCCGCCCGCAGAACCGGACCGAACTTCTCCAGCACGCGGAACCTCACCCGGAACTTGGCGCGCGGGCCGGACGGCACCTGGATGGCGAGCACCTCCCCGGCGTCCATGCCGCCCACCGTCACCTTCGAGCCGACCTTCAGGGCGCTCAAGTTGGCGAATTCCGTGTGCCACTCGAGGCTCCGCTCGAACAGCAGGCGCCGGTCCCCGATCCAGAACAGTCCGACCCCGAACAGGGTCACGCCTGCCAGGACGAAGATCCCTACGATCATTCTCCGATTCGAAGGCATCGGCTAGACCCCTCCCTCCGCTTTCATGAACTCCCGCACCATCTCGTGCTCGCTTTGCTCCAGCTCCGCGGGCGTGCCCCGCGCCAGCAGCCGCCCCTGGTGCAGCAGGGCCAGCTCGTCGCCGATGCGCCGGGCGCTGGGGATGTTGTGGGTGACCACCACCAGGGTGGTCCCTTCCTTCAGCTTCAGATCCAGCAGCAGCTCGTCGATTTCCCGCGCCGTCACCGGGTCCAGACCGCTGCTGGGCTCGTCCGCCAGCAGGAGGGGCGGTTCCAGCGCCAGGGCCCGCGCCAGCCCCACCCGCTTGCGCATGCCCCCGGAGATCTCACTGGGCAGCTTCTCTTCAATGCCGGCCAGTCCCACGCGCTCCAGCTTGCCGCGGACGCGCTCGCGGATCTCGTCCTCGCCGAAGCGGCTATGCCGCCGCAGCGGGAAGGCCACGTTCTCGCCCACCGTGAGGGAATCGAACAGGGCGGAGTACTGGAACAGGAATCCCATCCGCATGCGCACCCGCGCCAGCCCTTCCGCGTCCAGGCCTACGATGTCCTCGCCGCCGATGAGGATGCGGCCGCGATCCGGCTGGATCAGGCCGATCATCTGCTTCACCGTGACGCTCTTGCCCGTGCCGCTGCGGCCCAGTATGCAGAAACCTGCGCCGGCCGGAACCTCGAAGCTGACGTCACGGAGCACCGTCAGGCTCCCGAACGACTTCCAGACGTGCTCGAAACGGACCGCCACCGGATCGCCGCTCATCCCCCCGCCCCCGGAAACAGAAAGAAAATCGCTTTCACCAGCACCACGTTGCTGGTGATCACCAGGATCGAAGCGTACACCACGCTGCGGGTGGAGGCCTGGCCCACGCCCGCCGAGCCGCCCGTGGTGTTGTATCCCAGGTAGGCCGACACAGTGCCGATGATGAAGCCGAACACCGCGGTCTTCAGCGTGGCGGGGACGTAGTCGGTGAAGTCCACCATGGAGAAGGCGCGGTCCCAATACAGTCCCAGGGACATTCCGCTGATGACCGTCTCGGCCACGAAGCCGCCGAGAATCCCCGTGAAGTTCATAATGGTGGTCAGCAGCGGCAGCGCCAGCACGCAGGCGCACACCCGGGTGACCACCAGGTACTTGAAGGAGTTGACCGCCAGGCTCTCCAGGGCGTCGATCTGCTCGTTCACCCGCATGGCGCCCAGCTCCGCCCCGATGCCGGCCCCCACCCGTCCGGAGAACAAGAGCCCCGTCACCAGAGGGCCGGTTTCCTTGATGAGCGCCAGCGCCAGGCCTGCCGGGATCAGCGCCTCGGCCCCGAACCGCTCCAGCGAGGAGCGCGTGTGCATGGACATGACCGCGCCCACCGCAAAACCCGCGGCGGCGATCAGCGGTAGCGAGCGCCATCCGACCTCGTAGACCTGGCGCACGATCTCGAAGCCCTCAAACGGCGGCCTCAGCGCCTCCCGGATGGCGCGCAGCCCGAAGGTTGCCACATCTCCGAGCCAGGCCAGTCCCAGAGCGATCCGCGAGACTATCCCCGCCACAAGTTACCTCCCTCTTCATTCTGTAGCACTCAGCAGGGCTGAGGGCGGCAGGCCGCCCCGCCGCGTGTCCCCAGCCCGCCTGAAACCGTGACAGCACACCGCCAGCGCGTAGTGCTACAATTCGAAGACCGGACTTCGAAATCAGGTCCCTCCCGAAAGGACGTCGAGTAGTTCCCGCCCCTCGCCCGGGACGACTTAGCCGGAGAAAGGAACCGCACCACTCGCAGCGGCAGCGCAGGCGACCGGCGTTCATGAAGATCCTGCTCTACAACCCCGACAACGGCGTGACCCGCAACTTCATGCCGCACCTGTGGATGTTCCTGCTCCAGGCGCTTACTCCGCAAGGCCACGAGGTGCTGCTGATCGACGGGAACGCCAAGCCCATGAGCGATGCCGACCTGGTGCGTTTGGTGCTCGACAACGACATCCGGCTGGTGGGAATCGGGGCCATGACCCGGATGATCGCCAAAGCCTACCGGGTGGCCGATGCGCTGCGCGCCGGCGGCGTCCCGGTGGTGATGGGCGGGCCGCACGTGACCGCCATGCCGGACGAGGCCCTGGGCCGCGACGGGGGACCGCGCCACGCTGACGCGGTGGCGCTGGGCGAGGCCGATGACACCTGGCCGCGCATCGTGGAAGACGCCGCGCGGGGCGTCTTGCGGGAGATCTACGTGGCCGTGGACGCCTCCGGCCAGCCGCGCAAACCCGGCCTCCACAACTACCCGCAGATCCCCTGGGACTCGCTCGACCTCGACCAGTTCAACCGCATTCCGAATCTCTTCCGTCCGCTCATGCAGCATTTCCGGACCGGGTGGGAGACTTTCCACATCATCCCTATCGAGTCCGGGCGCGGCTGTCCTTACGGCTGCGAGTTCTGCACGGTGACCGGCTTTTTCGGCGACTCGATCCGCTTCCGCTCCAACCAGAGCATCGTCGAGGAGATGCTGCGGCTCAAGGCGCGGGCGAGCAGAACGCACGGCGAGGTCGCGGTCTTCTTCGTGGACGATAATTTCGCCATCGACATCCGGCGCGCCAAGTCGCTGCTGCGCGACATCATCGCGGCCAAGGCGCAGCTCTCCTGGGTCGGCCAGGTCAGCGCCAACCTGCTGCGGGACGAGGAACTGCTGGATCTGATCGCCGAATCCGGCGGCCGCTGGATCTTCATCGGCATGGAGTCGATCGACCCCGCCAACCTGGCCAGCGTGAACAAGGGCTTCAGCAAGCCAGCCGAGTATGGAGCGGTGCTGGAACGCCTGGCGCGGCGCAACGTCTACGCCATCGCCTCCTTCATCTTCGGGCTGGACCACGACGTAGCGGGCGTGGCCGAGCGCACCCTGCGCCAGATCGGCACGTGGCCGCCCGTGCTGCCCGTCTTTGGGCAGATCACGCCCTTCCCGGGCACTCCCTTGTACACCCGGCTGGAGCAGGAGGGGCGGCTGACGCGGCCCCGGCACTGGCTCGACTTCGCCCCGTTCCAGATGGCGCACACGCCTCTGAAGATGGCCATTCCGGAGGTGCAGAGCGAGGTCACCCGTGCCTGGAGGGATTCCTACAGCCCGGCGGCCACGCGCGAAGCCATGGCGGCGCTGCGGTGCGCGCCGGTTCCGTACCGGATCAGTCACCTGGCGGCGCGGCTGTGCTTCCGCGGCATCTACTTCCCTCCGAAAGGGCTCTGGGGCTGGCTCAAGGTCATCGCCCAGAACGGGCGGGCGATCATCGGCCTGATACGGGATGCGTTCCGGCACTGGCCCGGCGGCGCCCCTCCGCGACCCAGCCCCGCCGCTCCCGCGGCGCCCCCGCAGCCCGCCGTCACTGCGGTTCCTTCCGACGCCCTGCCGCAGCGCGCGGCGGAGTGACCGCCGCCGGGAGGGGGAAAGCGCGTGGTGGGCCCGGCAGAACTCGAATCTGCGACCTCTACCGTGTCAAGGTAGAAAAACCAATCACTTACGAGCAGCCCTCTATGAAAACAAAAGACTTAGTGGCCAGCGATTTGGACGCCAAACTGGCTGTCAGTGGTCAAAACCCCGTGGCCCTGTGTAATCAACAACTTGCGGCCGCCCGGTGGAGGCCCTCTGTGGGGGTGTTGCGCATGCTACAACGTAGGGCTTGTGCTCCAATTCGTCCTTGCTCTCCTGGCTGCCATCCGAGTCTTCTCCCGTAGTCGCGGCGACACCGCCCTAGAGGTTCTCGCCCTGCGGCAGCAGGTCGCC
>VFZS01000278.1 GCA_016871095.1 Acidobacteriota bacterium | reverse complement strand
CGGCGCCGTGGCGAGTGCGCGAAGTGTATCCAAGCGGCGGCTCCCGGCAAACCCCAACAACGGATGATTGACCCGCAGCACGGCTGGAAGTGTATCCAAGCGGCGGCTCCCGGCGGACGCACCTTCCGCCGGGAGCCGCCGCGAAATCATAGGGTACGAGAGCGGTGGCGGGGACGACGGGACTCGAACCCGCGACCTCCGACGTGACAGGCCGGCGTTCTAACCAAACTGAACTACGTCCCCGCAGGCCGAACCAGGGCCGTCCACTATCCTAACACGGCGCGGCCCTCCGCACAATTGCTCAAAAGGTGTGTGTGAATAGCCACTTCGGCGCTCTGGGCCGGCAGGCCAAACGGCCTGCCCCACGATGCAACCGGGCGCCTACGCCCGCCGATCTTCTCACACCTTCTCAGCGCAGCGCCACGCTCTGAGAGGCCGAGACACCCTGACGGTTGGTCAGCGTCACCGCCACGGACTGGATGGTGTCCGAGACGCTGGTGACGTTCTTCACATCGCCCTGCAAGGTGAAGGTAACGGTGGCCGTGAACTGGCTGCCGTACTGCTGCGACTGGGTCTGCTGATACCAGCCCAGGAAGTTGCCCTCCACCGGCAGGCTGAGGCTGGTGGTGGAGACGTTCTCGCCGGAGGTCGGCGTGAACTGGAAGTCCATCTTGGTCACGGCGCGGCTGGTCGAGTAGCCCCGCACGATCAGCGTGATGCTGGTGGCGGTCTTGGCCGACAGCTCGAAGCCCAGGACCTTGGGAACCGAAGCCGGGATGACCAGGTTCAGCGCCGGCGGGTTGGTGGGCGTCAGGTTGATGCCCGTGTCGGTGGCGAAGGCCGGCGTGATGGTGATGGTGCCGGCCACCGTGCCGGTCTGCACGCCGATCTGCGTGGCGTTGTGAGCGAACACGGCGCGGGTGGTGTTGGCCGGGATGGTGAAGTTCACGGTCCGGCCCCCGGTGGCGAACTGCACCGTGGGGTCCGGCGAGGGAACCTCGGCGTTGGAGAAGAAGTTCAGCGTGAGGGCGCCGGTGAGCGGCAGCGGATAAGCCGCCGCCAGGGTCAGCGAGATGGCCGGCTGCTTCATGGGTTCCTGAGAACCGGAGGGCGCCTCGAACCTGTACGCAGGCAGTGCGTCGGGCGCCGCGGCAGTACCGCTCAGCGTGAACGTGTTCGCGTCAACCTTGAGGGTGGCCGTGGTTGCGCCGGAGGCCGTGGGCGCGAACTGGATGGTGAACATGGAGGTAGCCCCTGGCGAGAGGGTCAGAGGCAGGCCCGGCGTACCCGAAAGCGTGAAGGCCGTGGTCGTCCCGGTGATGCTGATGTTGTTCACCGTGGCCGGCGCCGTCCCGTTGTTGACCAGGAAGAAGAGCGCGCTGGTGGAGCGTCCCACCTGGCTCGGGGTGAAGAACACCGATCCGTTGCTCTGCACCGAGGAGGTGGTCTCGCCGACGGTGTAAGCGAAAGCAAGCTGCGGACCCAGCCCGGCCCCGCGCACGTCGAACGTGTCGGCCCCGATCCTCAGCCGCGCCGAGCTCCAGCCCGGCTGCGTGGGCGAGAAGGTGAGAGTGAAGGCCGCCGAGGCCCCTGGCGCCAGTGTCAGTGGCAGGAACGGCACATCGCTCAGCGCGAAACCGGCTCCCTGTATGCTGATGGCCGAGATGACGCCGTCGGCGTTTCCGGCGTTGCGCACCCGCATGCTGATGGTGGTCTTGTCCCCAACGACGGCCTCCGGCATGAGGATGGCCTGATTGGGGCTGATCGCGGCGGCGATACCCTCCCGGACAATCTCGTAAGTGATTACCCCGGCCGAGCCGGTTCCCGAGAGGTTGAAGCTGACCTGCCGGTTGGGCAGATTCACCGCCAACAGGCCCTGGCTGGTCTCCAATTGCTTGGGTGTGAAGGCGATGCTGAAGCGAACGTCCTTGCCTGCATCAACCACCGTGTCGCGCAAAGGCGCGCCGACCAACTGGAAGTCCGCCCCGGACAGGGCAACCGGACCGATCGCGCCGGGGCCGCTGCCCCGGTTGGTGAGTACGAACACGCTCTGGGAAGTGGCGTTGACCGCCGTGGCCGGGAAGCTGACTGTCCCGCCAGCCTCGACCAAGGTGGCGTTGCCGCCCTGGGGCGTGTAGCTGAAGCTGAATTCCGGCGCGACGCCGGCCAGGCTGACACTCACGCGCCCGGAGGTCCTCCCTTCGGTATAGCCGAAGCCTACCTGCCCCGACACACGTGTTCCGGAGCTGGGCAGGTACCTGACGCTGACGGCGAAGCTGTCGTTGGGCCGGAGGGTGACGGGCAACTGGGGCTCCGTCGGGATCGAGAAGTCGGTATGGCCCGCCACCTCGGCGACTCTGATATCCGCCGTGGCGGCGCCCCGGTAGGTGATGGTGACGATGATGGGCGTGGCCACGCCGATGGCATCGGCGGGCACCGTGAGGGTGGCGCCTTCGGTGTAGCTGGCCGCCGTCGTGCCGTACTGGACGCGCACCGTAAACAGCGAGGTCTGCGCGACAGCCGGCAGCGACAAGCTCACCAGTGCGGCCAGCAGGAGAATCGAGAAGCAACGACACCGGGTCATTCGGCCCTCCCGGCGGGAACGAAGTAGACGGCCGGCTCCCGGCCAGCGTCCAAGACCAGCAGCGGTTCCCCTTCGCCGCCGGTGGACTTCAGTAGAAAGACCGACTTCACCGCCAGGGGCTCCGCCAGCATGGGCTCCCAATCGACGCCCATCTGCCCCACCAGAGTGCGGGTCTCCAGATCGAACGTATCCACGCGCTTTTCGGAGCGGTGGGCCACAAACAGCAGGCGGTGATCACTCCCGATGGCCAGTCCCACCGGATCCCAGCTCGTGCCGGGCATCTCAGCGAACGGCATCACCGTGGCCGCCTCGCGGAAGTTCTGAATCTCGAGGAGACGGCTTCCGGCGCGCTCGGCAGCGAGCAGGTGGCGGCCTCCGCGGGCGAGCACCACCGCGGCAGGCTCACCCATGGCCGCCAGCAGCCTCACCGGAGCGTCCGGGCAGGCCAGGTAGAGGCCGCCTTGCGCAGCCGATTTCACCCCGGCTACCGCACAACCGCCCGAGGCCTCGAGCGCCAGCGCCGATACCCGGCCGGGCAGTTCCACCGCCGCTCCAGCCAGCGGCTCTTCACGCAGATTCCTTAGGACCTGGAGCCGGCCCTGGGACGAGATCACAGCCGCCGCGCCATCCGCGCTCCAGGCGGCCCGGTCGGCTACGCCCAGGGCGCCCTCGATTTCCGCCCAGGCTTGCTCGGCGCCCAGGCCGCGCAGGGCGTACAGTCGTCCCTCCTTGGCTGCCAGCGCCACTTCACCGCTTGGGGCGATGGAGGCCCAGTCCAAGTCGGCCACCAGCGCCTCACCTAGATAGGACGCGCCCGGCAGCCCCAGGATGGGGCGAATACTGCGCATGGCGCTGTCGAAGATGAATCCCGAGACCGGACCGCCGAGCCTGGCTTCCTGCGCCGCCAGGTTCAGCCCGCCGATCAGCAATACACACAGGCAGATGATTGCAGCTTTCGTTCTTGGCATATGACGAATCTCCCCACCGCCAGCCGGCATGACCCTACCGTGGCCCGGCCACCGTCACCGAGCCGGCCGTGATAGTAACGGGGATGGCGGGCGTCGCGGCCGTGGGGGTGGTTCCGTTGCGCTTGGCCGCGTACAGACCACCCACCGTGGCGCCCAACGCCGCCAGGCCTACCACCTTCCACTTCCAGGAGCTGCTGGCCACGCCCTTGCCGCCGTCTCCGGTGCGCTGGACGTTGGTCTGGGCGATCACCAGGCTGCCCGTGCGGGCCCCTTCGGTGGCCGTCACCTTGATGTTGAACCGCCCGGCCTCACTGTTTGGTACTAAGCCGCTGGTGCCGGCCTGGCCCTGGTCGTTGGTCCTGACCGTCTGGGTCCTCATCCAGCCGTGGAAGATGCCGCCCGGGCCCGCCGCCGGGAGCTGGAAGATCACTTCCGCCCCTGGTACCGGCTTATCCTTCTCGTCGCGGACTTCCACCACCGGCTGGGTGGCGGTGCGGCCGGAGATGCTGTTGGTGGCCCCCTCGCCTTGGATGACCGCGATCTTAAGGGGTCCCGCGGGAGGGGCCGGCTTGGCGGGAGCGGCGGCCTGTTCCTGCCCCATCAAGGAGGGGGTCAAGGCCAGGACCGCGCTCAGAAACAGGGCAAACATACCTCTGGGGTGCAAAACTGCCTCCTGAGCAAGGCCGCGCATGTGCTCACGACGGCATCGCGCAGCCGCACTGGTCTGAAATGTAAGGACGCTCTCGTGCCAATAGCGTGTTACCAGATTACCAACTTTTATCATTGCGCGGCTTCCCGCTGGCCCGCGTCACGCCGCGGCCGTCAGGACAGCCTCGCCCCCGGTTGCTCCCCGTACTCAAGGACGGCTTCGCGGCCGCCGTTGAGGATCGAGAGGCGGCCGGCTTCAAGGACTAACTCGTTGAAACGGCTGTTGTTAGGGGTCGCCATCACCCCAGCGGCATCGATCTGGAGCATCGCCTCCCGGCGGCGGGCCAGCGCCTCGGCTTCCTCCAGGCCTTCCGTCTCGCTTTCCATCCGGATGGCCGCCGCCATGATGAACTCGATCGAGCGGTAGCCGTAGCCCACTGGCGCCAGCCCCGGCCCGCCCAGGTCCACGTACTGGAAGTAGTCCGGACTAGGCTCGGCGTAGACGGTTGCGCCAGGGGCATCGGGCTGGCGCGTGTAGCAGTAGCTGAGGCCGCGGTACTGGTCCGAGTGCGCGATCAGCGCGCCACGGTCGCCCCCCGAGCAGTACATGGTCAGCCCCTGGGTGTTGGTGCCGGGGGCGGCATCGGGAAAGCCCAGAGCGTTTTGGACGTTCAGGCAGGCCCCGTTGTCCCAGATCACCCGGGCATCGGTCCACAGGAACCCTTCATTGCCATTGGGATAGCGGTCGCGGATGCCGTAGACGCTGACGGCCACCGGCAGCAGCCCGGTGATGAAGTGCACCAGGTCCACGTAGTGGCAGCCCACGTAGGTGAAGGCGTCGGAGTTCTCCACCGTGCACCAGTTCTGGAAGTTGGAGTGGCGGTAGTACCACTTCTCGAGCAGGCAGGCGGTGCCCAGGCGAAACTCGCCGAACCAGCCGGCCCGGTAGCGGCCGCGGGCCATCAGGCTGCGGTCGTCGAATCGCTTATGGTACTCGACGCCCACCAGCAGGCCGCGCCGGTGCGCCTCCTGCTCGATAATGAGCGAGTCGCGCGCGGTCAGCACCAGCGGCTTCACCGCCAGCACGTGCTGGTTGGCCTGGAGCGCCGTCATGACGACGTCGAAGTGCAACTGATCGGGCACCGCCACCACCACCACGTTGCGGGGCGGCAGCCCGGCGATGACCTCGCGGTAGAGGGCCGCATGGGGCCGGTCCAGATCGCCCCCCAGGGCCGGAAAGGACCGGAAGGACTGGCCGGGAAAAGCCCGCGCGAACAACTCCGAGTCCGCCAGATCCTTGAGCGGCCGCGCGTTGAGGGCGCAGATCGAGATCTCGCCGATGCGCCCCTGCCGCTGCATATGATACAGAGACGGCAGGATCTGATCGTTGGTGATCATCCCGCCGCCGACAACCACGACCTGTGGAGTCGTCATTTCCTCCCCTCCCGATCAGCCAGAGCCTCGGTGACCGCCTCCTCGAAGGCCGTCACGCTATCCAGGACGGCCTCTTCGGTCATCACCAGCGGCGGGCAGATCTTCACGGTAGAACCCTGGAAGCCGACGGGCGAGAACATCAGCACCCCTTTCTCGACCGAGCGGCGGACCGCCTCCCAGGCCAGGTCCCCGTCCGGCTCCCGCGTGCCGGGCTTCACGCAGATGACGCCCGCCACCAGCCCGCGCCCCAGCACCGCGCCAAGCTGGGGGCGCCGGGCCCGGATCTCCAGCAGCTTCTGGTGCAGGAGGCCGCCCACGCGCCGGGCGTTCTCCGCCAGGTTCTCCTCGACCACCAGGTCGATCGAGGCCAGCGCCGCGGCGCAGCACACCGGGTTGCCGGTGTGGGTCGAGGTCATAGTGCCGGGGCCGAACTGATCCATGATCTCGGGACGCCCGGCCACGGCGGCCAGCGGCAGCGAGCTGGTGATGCCTTTGCCGAAGCAGGCCAGGTCCGGGACGATCCCGTAGTGCTCGAAGCCCCACAGCGTGCCGGTGCGCCCGAAGCCGGCCTGCACCTCATCGCACACCAGCAGGGCATGGTGGCCCGTGCACCAGGCTCGCAGCGCCTGCATGAACTCGCGGGGCGCGAAGCCCGCGCTGCCGCCCTGGTAGGTCTCCAGAACCACTCCCGCGACGTTCTGCGGCTCGACGCCCAGCTCGAACAAGCGGCGCTCGAAGGCCTCGAAGGAGTTGTCCTCGGTCCAGAAGCCGTCCGGGTAAGGCGCCTGGACGAAGCCGGGATCCAGATTGACGATCCACTCCTTAAGCGCGGGAATGCCGCCCGCCTGCTGCGCGCCCAGGGTGCGGCCGTGAAACGCCTTCTCGAACGAGACGATGACGTGCTTGGCGCGGCCGCCCTGCCGCACACCCCAGGTGCGGCACAGCTTGATGACGCACTCGACGGTTTCCGAGCCGGTCGTCAGCAGAAAGATCTTCTTGAGCGGCTCGGGCAGCAGCCCGGCCAGCCGCTCGACCAGGCGCGCGCGCATCTCGCTGGGGAAGCAGTAGCTGGTGAGCAACTTGCTGTCGGCCTGGCGCTTCACCGCCTCGCGGATGCGCTCGCGGCCGTGCCCGGCGTTGGTGATGAGCACGCCGCTGGACCAGTCCACCCAGCAGTTGCCCCAGGCGTCGAAAACCTGGAAGCCCTCGGCGCGGTCCCACACGATGGGGGGCTGGCCGCGCATGGCCACCGGCTCGTGCCGCGCCAGCCGCTCCAGCAGGGGCAGGGATTCAGGAACCGGGATCGGCGTCACGATGCGCCGGAATGGCGTCTCGACACGCGCCACGGCTCGGGGCGTCAGATCATACTCTCGTGCCATTCTTGTCTAGTCTAGCCCCAACACCGGCCCCTTGGGGCATCACCACTCCCTGCCGGTCGGGGCTCGGCGGCGTCTTTCTGTGTTCGCAAGTCGTTGCCGAGCCGCGAGCGTCAGCGAGCGGTCCGGAACACCAGGGCTGAACCGTATTAGGTCCAGCCCAGGGGATCAGCGGCTGTAGACCGTCAGCTCCTGCGTGGTGGTGGAGCGCCAGTCGGCCAGCGCCGGCGCGCCGGCCTGGCGGAAGAGGTCCGCCAGTTCCCCGCGCAGCGTCTTCAGTTGCGCGCGGTAGGCCGGATCGTCG
>VFZS01000277.1 GCA_016871095.1 Acidobacteriota bacterium | reverse complement strand
GCGCACCACGCCGAAGGGAGTCTTCCGGTAGATCCAGTTCTTGCCCTGGTCGTCAGTGTAGCGCCAGGTGTACGGCTCGATCTGCTTCGCCTCCTTGGGGATGACCGTCGGCGAAGCTGCCGCTGCCGGCTTGACCGGCGCTTTCTTCTGCTCGGCGGCCACCGCCAGCAGCGGAACCACTACCAGCAGGACCAAGTACCTTGTTGCTCTCATGACGAAAAACCTCGCTCAAACCCTCTACTGGACCGGCTCCCAGCGGCACACCCGGCCGAAGGGAGTGGTGCTGACGACTTTGCGGAAGCCCTCGACCACCGTACCGGGGGGCATGTTGTCCCCCGGCTGGCAGGTGCGCACGCCGCCCACTGCCTCGCCCGGACCCAGGGGCCGCTCCTGCACGACTTGTACCGAGGCCGGCGGAGGAGGGGCCGGAGTCGCGGTGTGGGCGGCGTCCGTGCCGCCGCGGTCCCCGCTTTCCCGCCGGCGCAGATCGTCCACTCTTCTGGCGATCCGCTGGCCCTCCCACTCGAAGACCAGCTCCGTGCCGCTGGCCGAGAGCAGCTTGAACTCGCCGATGGTCTCTCCGGGCTGGTAGGCGCGGTGGGGAGCGCTGGCCTTCTCGCTCAACACGGCGATGGGCCCGTCGCCGAAGTCCATTACCCCGTAAGCCACCGGCAGCGGCGGCATGGGCTTGGGCTTGGCCGGCTCGATGACCACCGTGGGGTTGCGGTCGGGCGTGAAGAGCATTTTCTGCGCGACCTCTTCATACGCCACTGCGGCCAGCGGCTCGACCGGCGGAAGCGGGGCCAGGGGCGGCGGCGGCAGAGGCTTCAGCGTGGCGCGCAGCACCGCCTGCTCGCGCCGTTCCGCCTCCCGCCAGGCCTGCCGCGCGCGCCAACCCGCCAGAACCACCAGCGCTACCAGGGCCAGGTTGAGCCAGACCAGCTGCTTCTTCAAAACGCGCCTCTCTTTTCCGGCACAAGCTGGCGCGGCACCACGCCGGCCGCCGTGAGCCGCACCGCCAGCGTCTTCTCCTTGGCGTTGGCCACCGTCAGGCGAATCTCGCGGGTGGCCACGATCTCGGGCTGACGGGTGAGGTCGGCCAGCAGGTTGAGCAGTTCCTCGATGTGGCTGTCGAAGGTGACGGCCACCTGGATCTCGCCGTAGTCATTGCCCAGGCGCGTGGCCTGCCCCAGTTCCGCCGTCTTGATTTCCAGGGGCGGCGACTGCGACTTGGCGGTGCGCCGCACCGCTTCCAGCAACTGAGCCAGGGCTTGAGCGGCGGTTTCACTCCCGATGACGCCCCGCTCGCGCTCGGCCAGCTCCGCGGTCACGCGCTTGTGCAACTCCTCCTTGCCGGGGACAGTCGCGGCGGTCTGCCGCAGCCGCGCCAGGCGCTTTTCGGCCTCCGGCACCGGCCGCGGAGGTCCGGTCGCCGGCGTCTCGCCGCGCCCGGGCAGCAGCACCCACAAGATGATCCAAATGGCCAGGGCCCCGCCCAACAGCGTCACGGCCCGCTTCTCCCTGTTCTGGAGCGTCATCGGGGGACTCCCTCGCGCGCCACCCGCATGCGGAAGACCTCGTTCTTGCCCGAGCGGGCCAGTGGCACGGTGAATTCGGAGTTGCGCAAAAGGGGGGAGTCATCGAGCAACTTCAGCAAGGGGCCCGCCTGCTCGGCTTCCCCGGCCAGGCTGATGGAATCCCGCCCCAAATCGAGCTGGCTCAGCCAGGTGGGCGCAGCCAGCAGCCGGGTCAGTTCGTGCAGCGTGTCCAGGTCCGCCTTGGAACGGCGGCGGAACTCGTCCAGGAGGCGGGCGCGGGCACGCGCAGACTCGAGGGAGCGGTCCAGCGCGGCGGCCCGCGCCGCCACCGGCTCCAATTGCGCGATCTCGGCTTCCAGTGCCGCCAGGTACCTGCGCTGCTGAAACGGCGCGATCGCCGCCCACACTCCCACCGCCATCAACAGCAGGAACGCCAGTGCGGCGGAGGGGATGAAGATAGCTCGCGAGCCGGAGCTGCGCTGCTCGGCGGGCAGCAGGTTCACCGAAACCGGCCGCCAGGGGCAGGCGCCCGCCAGGCCGGCGGCGTATGCCAGGGCATCTTCCGGCGAGACGCTGCCAGCCCCGCCCGGCAACACCGCCGTCAATTCCAGCGGCTCGGTTCCTCCCGGCAGCCGCAACTCGGATGCCGCCAGGTCCGCGGCTTTCTCGGCGCGGAGATTCAGGTTCCCGGAGAAGACCGGACGCGCGGCGCTCTCGCCGTAGACCTCCAGACCCTCCTCGGTTTGGCCCAGCGCCAGAAAGGGCGCCGGCGGCGGCTGCCCCGGCAGGCGCAGAGCGGAGTACAGCGCCGCGGCCGAGAAGGTCAACCCGGAAACCTTCACGCCGGCTTCGGCCAACAGGGCCGCGTGCCTCTCGACGGTGGATCGCCGCGTGATACCCATCAGGACCGCGCCGCTTTCCCCCAGGCGGTTCCATTCCCACACCGCCTCTCCCTCCGGGAAGGGGTGCAGCGAATCGGCTTGAAGCGCGATGGCGGCGGGCAGGTCGCGCTTGGAGACTCCCGGTAAGGCGAGCTGCCGGACCACCACCTCCCGCCGCGGCAGCAACACCATGGCAGCCAGGTGGCTGGCCCCGTGGCGCCGGAGGAATTCCGCGTATTGGGCGCCCCACTCGGTGGCCGGCCGCTCGCGGTAGCGGACGATGGTGGCGGCCGCCACCAGGCGCGCCCCGGAGGGGCGCAGTCGCGCGATGGTCACGCGCAGGTCGTCCCTGCGGACCTCGACGCCCACGCCCGTGCCAACCGCCATCCACTTGCCGGGGTTGGTCATCTTGGCTCCACCCATACGTGGTCGTACCATCGCAATACCTGGTAGGACTGCGCAATGTCCTGGGGGTTCAGCTTCACCACGGCGGCCACCGAGCGGCGCAGGTCGGAAAGCGCCTCAGCGGACACCCGCGGGCGCGCCGTGGCGCGCAGAGTGTAAATCGTGAATCCTCCCACGCGCAGGCGCTGCCCGGCTGGACCGGCCGCCTCGGCGAACCGCATCAACTGCTCTGGGCTGCGAATGGGCATGTGCCGCCGCGTCTCCACTATGGCGGCCACTACCGGCAGGGGGATGCCGATGGCGGCCAGCACCGCCGGCTCGGTGGTGTTGACGTCGCTCTGCCAGGGCGCGCCGTAAACCGTAACGCAATCCCGCAATCCGGGGCGGGGGATGAGCCGCCCCTCCGCGTCGCGCGCGTGGCTTCCGTAAAAGAGTTCCGCGGTCATGCCCTTGACGTACAAGAGTTCCTCAACCTCTTCAAATGACGCATGGCGGGCGCGAAAAGACGGCTGGAGCGACAGATAATACTGGTCGAAGAGGGTGGGCCCGGCGGGTGCGGGCTCGCGCCAGTCCACGATGGCTCGGGTGATCTCCCCGGCCGGTTCCGGGGGCGCGCCGAGGTTCACCAAAAGCCGGTAGAGTTCTTCCGGAGGCGCATAGTTGAGGTTCAGCTTCGAGGCCTCGGGAATCACTTCGACGGTCGCTACTCCCGTGGGGAAAGCAAGGTGCAGCAGGGGCATCCCCTCGACGTAGTAGGGCGACGAGCCATCCGGCAGGCGGAAGATCCGGCCCCAGTCGATGTATAGCAGGGCGCGCTGGATAGCGCCGGTTGCCAGGTAGTAGGCCCGCGTGCCCTCCAGCGCGTTGGTGGCGCGCTCGACCTCGCCGCGAACGCTGCCGGCCAGCGAAAGCGCGATGGCCGAAAGCGCCGCCGACAGCCACAGCACGATCAGCAGGGCGCTGCCCCGGCGCGCCGGCCGCCCGCAACTAGAACATGTCGGCATACTGCTGAAACGGCATGCGGGTGACCCGGACCGGCGCGGTGATGGAAACCAGAGGCGGGCGCGACGGCTGTGCCTCCAGGGGCGCCATCTCGATCCGCACTCCCGTAGGCCAGGTGATGCCGGGCCAGGCCGGCAGCCAGCGCTGCTGATCCGGCGGCTGGAACTCGCGGTACAAGAAGCGGCAGTAGGCCAGCCGGTCCGCCAGCACGAAGGATCCCGGACCCGCTTGAATCGGAGGATACTGCCCCGGTCCCGCCGGAAGCCCCTCCTCCGTGGCGCCCGGGCAGAACCAGCCGGCGCTTTGCGGGCCCGTGTAGAGGTGCTCGTTGACCACCAGGCGCACGCCCTCCTGGTTCTCGCCGGGAATGACCTGGTACTCGAGGACGCGAGGGTAGCCCCGCGAGGCCTCGCCCAGCGAATAGGCGGAAACGAAGCGCATGGACTGGGGATCGCCCTGGAAAAACGGCCGCCGCATGGCGCGCGGGAAGGGCGGGGCCTGGCAGTCGGCCAGCACCGGCATCAGGCCCGCGATCTGCTGCTCCAGTATGCGCTGCACGCTGAGGACGCGGCGGGTCTCGAGGATCCGGTCGTTGGTCATGTGCGTGGCGTTGAAGCCCACGCGCATGGCCAGCAGGACGCCGGTGGTGAGCAGACTCAGCAGGGTGACGGCCGCCAGCAGCTCCAGCAGCATCACTCCGCGGCGGTTCATTGACCGTGCCCTCCCCCACCCTCCGCCCCAAGGACGATGGCGCGGCGGAAGGCCTCCAGGTTCACGCTGCGCCGCTGGTCTCCCCGCATCCACCAGACCTCCAGCTCGAGGCGTTCCAGGACCCCCAGAGTGGGCGGCGCCTGGGGCGGCTTCTCGAACAGAGTCACGCGCGCGTTCCATCCGCTGCGAATGCCGCCGGTAAGCGAGGGGTCGTATTCCTCGCCGAAAGCCGGCCCGCGCGGGACCCTCTGATCCAGCAGGAGCTGATCCATGGTGCGCCGCCCCAGCAGGGCGGCCCGGTCGTATTCCGTCAGATCGTTGGCATGGCGCAGCGAGGTGGAGATGTTGCCCAGCAGCCCCACCACCGCCACGCCCATGATGAGAGTGGCCACCAGCATTTCCAGTAGCGTGAAACCACGCTCGCTCATGGGGTCTCCAGGCGCTCGATCCGCGGGACTCCCGTAATGGGATCTACCCGCACGATGAGCCGCCCGCCCTTGGGGCTGGCGATATCGAGGCCGAAGCGCGGCAGCGCGCCCCCCGGATACAGCAGGAAGTAGCGCACGGGAAGCGTTTCCTCCGCCGGAAGCTCGGGCAGCACCGCGCGGATGGTCACCCCCTCGGGCAGTTCCAGGGTCCTGACGAAGCCGGGCTCGGTAGTGCGCAGGCGCAGCGTGCGCTCCCCCTTCGAGATGGCGATCTCGACCGCCTGCTGGCGCCGCTCGGCGCGGTTCAGGGCGGCGTTGAAGAAGCTCGCCACGGAGTTGGCGGCGGAGTTGAGCCGCACCGCGTCCAGCCCCGAGGACACCGAGGGGAAAGTAATCCCCGCCAGCAGGCCTAGGATGGCCACGACCACCAGCAGTTCCAGCAGAGTGATGCCGCGCGTGGCGCCGAGAATGGGGACAGACAGCCATTTCTCGCTGCCAGCGGGCGCCCCTGGCTCTCCAGGCAGCCTCATGCGACAAATGGTGTCTGTCCCCATTCCCGCCCGGTTACTGGCTCTTCCAGCTCACAATGTCGGCGTTGATCCCTTCTCCGCCCGCGCGGCCGTCGGCGCCGTAGCAGATGATCTCGGGATCCTCGCCCTGCGAGCCCGGATACTTGTATTCATAGGCCCGTCCCCAGGGGTCCAGGGGCACCTCGGCCTTCAGGAACGGGCGCACCGCCGCCAGGCCCTGCTCGGTGGCGGGGAAAGTCCCTTGCTTAAGACGGTACATCTCGAGGGCGCCCATCAGCGTGCTGATGTCGGCGCGCGCACGGGTGATGCGCGCCGTATCCACGTGCGGCCACAGCCTGTAGGCCGCCAGCCCGGCGAACATCGCGATGATGGTCACCACCACCAGCATCTCGATCAGGGTGACGCCCGCCTGGTTCCTTCTCTTGTTTCGCTGTCTCATCTCACACCGCCACTTCGTTAATGCTGGTTATGGCCAGCAGCATGCTCAGAATCAAGGCGCCCACGACCACGCCCATCACCAGGATGATCAGCGGCTCGAACAACGCGGTGAAGCGGCGGATCGCGGTGCGGGTTTCGTTTTCGTAGATGTCGGCCATACGGCCGAACATCTGGTGAAGCTGTCCGGTTTCCTCGCCCACGCTCAGTAGGTGGGCGGCCAGCGGGGGAAACTCGCCGGTCTTGCGCAGCGGCCCGGAGATGCCCTCGCCGCGCTTGACGCCCTGCGAGACGGTTTCCAGTGACCCCGCCATCCGCCGGTTGGTGAGAATGGCCGCGGCGATGCCGATGGACTGCACCAGGGGCACGCTGTTGGCCACCAGGGTCTCCATGGCGCGGGCGAAGCGGGAGGTCTCGGCCTTGCGCAGGGCCGGCCCCAGAAGCGGCAGCCGCAGGCGCAGCGCATCCCACCACAACCGGCCAGCCGGGGTGCGGATGTACGTCCGCAGGCCCGCCACCGCGGCCGCCATCGCGCCCAGCGCGATCCAGCCGTAGGTCTTCAGGATCGTGCTCATCTCCAGCAGGATCTTGGTGGGCAGCGGCATCTGCATGCGCGACTCCTGAAACACCAGGGCGAAGCGCGGCACCACGAAGTTCATCAGCACCAGGATGGAGCCCAGACCCACCAGGGCCAGCAGGGCCGGGTAGATCATCGAGGAGACGATGTAGTTGCGGACCTCGTCGCGGGTGCGCTCGAACTCGGCCAGCCGCTCGAAGACCGGGGCCAGCGCGCCGCTGGCCTCGCCCGCCCGCACGATGTTCACGTAGAGGTCGTTGAAATGCTCGGGGTGCGTGGCCAGGCTGTCGCCCAGCGACTTGCCGCCCTTGAGGATGCGCAGCACGTCCTGGAGCACCTCGCGGAACAGGTCCCGCTCGGTCAGCTCGGTGGTAATGGACAGCGAGCGGTCCAGGGGCACGCCGGCCTTGAGCAGCGTGGCCAGTTCCTGGGTGAAGAACAGCACGTCGCGGCGCCGTCCGCGGCCCCAGGCCGGCAGCTTCAGCCCCACCTTCTGCGGCTGGGCGCCGACGTAGACCGGGACCAGTCCCTGGCGGCGCAGCTCCTCGGTCACCTGGCGGTCGCTGGCGGCGGCCAGTGTGCCGGTGCGCAGCTTGCCATCGGGCGCCACCGCGCGGAAGTGAAAGCTGGCCATCAGAACTCCTGGGTGAGTGTGAGCCGGCCGCGGGCTGAAGCCAGCAGCGGCAGGCTAAGGCGCCCATTTGGGGGCCTGTGGGGCGGCTCCCCTGAGCCGCCGCCGGCCCCCGGGCCGGCGTCTCCCGGCTCCCTGCGAGCCGACCAGGGGGTCGGACCGCAGGCCTGGGGGCCTGCCCCACGCAAGCCG
>VFZS01000276.1 GCA_016871095.1 Acidobacteriota bacterium | reverse complement strand
GAATCATGGTCGGCGTCTTGACGTTCTTCACCACCGACAGCAGCGAGCGCTTCTCGTAGTGCTCGACGTGGTCCCAGGGGAAGCCGGGGAACCAGCGCTTCACCGTCCAGTTGCCGATGTCGGAGGTCAGCACGAAGCTGTACCAGTTGATGACCGGGTAGACCGTCACCGCGGCGCGGAAACGCGTGGTGCGGCCGATCATCCAGCAAGTGAGCACGCCGCCGCCGCTGCCGCCCGTCACGTACAGCCGCCGCGGATCGATGTAGCCCTTGGCCAAAGCCGCGTCCACGCCCGAGTTCAGGTCATAGAAGTCATCGCCTGGATATGCGTGGTGAATAAGGTTGCCGAATTCCTCGCCGTAACTGGTGCTGCCCCGCGGGTTGGTGTAGAGCACCACGTAGCCGCGCGCCGCCATGAGCTGCTTCTCGATGTAGAAGCGGTCGCCGTAGTTGGCGAACGGCCCGCCATGGATCTCCAGAATGAGCGGATACTTTTTCGCCGGATCGAACCCGGGGGGCTTCAGCAGCCAGCCCTGGATCTTGCGGCGGTCCTTCGAGGACTCATACCAGATCTCCTCGCCCTCGGGGAGCTGCTTGCCGGCGAACAGGTCGCCGTTGACGGCGGTGATTCTGCGCGCGGCCGGATTGGCCGCGGCGCCCGCGGCGATATCGCCGGGCACTGCGGGCCGCGTGTAACCGATGGCGAAGTTGCCATTGCGCGCCAGGGTGAAGTCCCCGCGGTTCACGTTCCCGGTAAGCCGCTTCACCTCTCCCTCGAGGGTGGTGAAGCAGAGGCCGGTGTTGCCGCGCTCATCGGAGAGGAAGTAGATACCGCTGCCATCGGGCGCCCAGCGCGGGCTGGACACGTCCCGGTCGAGCGCGGCGGTGACGGTGCGCGCGCCGCTGCCGTCCCGGTTCGTCACCGACAGCCGGGTGATCTGGTAGCCCTGATAGCGCTCGTCGAAGCCGGTGTAGGCGATGAACCGCCCGTCGGGGGAGACCGCGGGCGAGCCGTCCGGTCCCTTGCGCGAAGTCAGCGCCCGCACCGCTCCGTCGGTCACGCTGAACTCGTAGATCTCCGTGTCGGTAGGCTCCATCTCCCAGTTGTCGTGCCGGTTGGCCGACATGATGAGGTGCTTGCCGTCCGGGGTCCACACCGCTTCGCTGGCGCGCACCGCCGCGCCGCCGTGGTGGAACTTGCCCGTGGAAATCTGGCGGGGCGTGCCGCCCTCGGCGGGCAGCACGAACAGGTGGGTGTAGCCGGGCCGCAGGTAGCCGGCGGCGTTGAAGCGGTACACCAGCTTGTCGATGACCCGTGCCGGCTCCGCCCACTTGGCGCCCTCCGGCGGCTTGGGCATCTGCACAATGCGCGGCCCCTCGTCCGGCACGTGCGCGGTGAAGGAGATCCATTGGCCGTCCGGCGACCAGGCGATGCCCGCTGGAGCGGAGGTCAGGTTGGTCAGCTTGCCCGACTGCCCCGTGTCCATCCAGCGCCGGAAGATCTGCGAGGATCCCTCGCGGTCGGACAGGTGCAGAAGTTGGCTGCCGTCGGGCGACCAGCGGGGCGAAGTGTCGCGGTAGTTGCCGGTGGTGAGCGGGCGGTGATCGCTTCCGTCGAAGTTGATGATCCACAGGTTGGAGCAGCGCCGGTCGCTCATGATGTCGGCAAACTGCCGGACGTAAACGATGCGCCGTCCGTCCGGGGAAATCTGCGGATCAGTGGCCAGCTCGAGCTGGAAAATGTCCATGGGGGTGAGCCGGTCGGAGGCGGCGAAAGCGGACAGGCCCAGCGCGGCTATGGCGGCCAGGCGCGCGGCAAGTGCGGGCATGACAAATCTCCTTGTTCAGTTCAGCCGCAGCAGCCACAGATCGGCTTCCGTGGTGGCCAGGCTGAAGTATATCTTGCGGTCGTCGCGGGAGACGGCGAAGCCGCGGCGGCCGATCTCATAGGGGGCGATGGACAGCACTTCCTGCGTCCTCTTCGTCTCCGCATCCGCCAGCCAGATGCGCCCCGAATGATTGAACAGCAGGCGGCGGCTGTCGCTGAGCCAGATGGGGTCCAGGCCGAAGCTGGTCAGCCTGGCGTAGCTGTTACTCGCAAACGAGTAGACGGCTATTCCGGAAAGGTTTCCGTCCCGCTCTTGCAGGAAGCCCGCCAGCTTGCGGCCGTCGGGGGACCAGGACCAGGCGTTGAAGGACTCGCCGGGTTCACCGGGCGGCGGCAAGGGCTGTGCGTCCTGTAAGGCCGGCTGCTGACTGGCGGCGGCCAGGTAGGGGTTCCGGCCGAAGATGGTGTAGATCAGGCGGCGGCTGTCCGGCGCCCACACCGGCCAGGCCACGTGCGCGCCGGTATGCGTCACACGCTCCAGATCGTTGCCGTCCGGGCGGACGGTCCAGACCTCGAAATTGCCGCTGCGGTTGGAGAAGAAGGCGATGCGCTGCCCGTCCGGCGACCAGCGCGGGCCGCGGTCCCGGTGGAAGTCGTCGGTCAACTGGCGCAGGCCCGAGCCGTCGGTGCGCACCACGAAGATGTCTTCCTGGCGGCCCCAGGATCCGAAGGCCAGCCACCGGCCGTCGGGAGAGAGGTCCGGGCGGGTGGCCTGCTTGAAGCCCTGCGTGATGGGCGAAGGCCGGCCCACCGCCTTCTGCGCCACCGGGTCGAAGCTCACCTGCTGGAGGTTCGAGGTGAACACCTGGTCCGCGTAGACGATGTGGCGCCCGCCGCCGGAGACGCAGATGAGACTACAGTCCGAAGACGGTGTGGTCACGGCGGCTGGTTCGCCCAGCACTTTCCCGGAACGCTCGTCGATGGACACCCGCCACAGGTTCATGCTGCCGCCGCGGTTGCTGACAAAGTAGAGGGTGTCTCCGCTGGGCGCCCATACCGGGTTCCAGTCGATGTAGGCATTCTGCGTGACCGGCACAGGGTCGGAACCGTCGGCGGCCATGGTCCAGATGTCGCGCTGCCCCTCCTTGGAGGCCCAGTAGGCGATGCGATGCCCGTGCGGCGACCAGTGGGGCTGGACCGCGTCGCCCTGGCTGACCAGGCGCGTGGCGCCTGTCTGGACGTTGACCGCCCACAACCGGCTCACCGGGGTAAAGCGGTCTTCCGGGCGCGTGATGCTCTCCGTGGCGAACAGGATCTGCTGGCCGTCCGGGGACCAGACGGGATTGAAGCCGAAGCTGGTGAGGCGCCGCACGGATTCGCCCGTGGCGCTCATCATGAAGATGCCGCCGGGCCCAGAGGGCGCCCCGCGCTCCGAGCGAAAGGCGATCCGCCTCCCGTCGGGCGAGAAGCAGGGTTGCGTATTGTCGGCCCAGGAGCCTTGGGTGAGGTTGGCCACGACGCGGCCGGCGCTGCGCTGCACGTAGATGTCCCACCAGCCCGTGGCGCGGCTGGCGTAGGCCAGCGCCCGGCCGTCCGGCGAGAGGCTCGGAAACACCTCCTGGCCGGGCGCATCGGTGACCTGGGTGAAACTGAGACGGTCGTAGGAAACGGAGCTGCCGCGCAGCCGGGGCAGCAGGAACCGGAAGCCGGCGAAGAGCACAGCCACGGCCAGCGCGGCCAGGGCGATGGACCTCCAGCGGATTGCCAGATGCATGCGGTTTGGCTCTTGATGATATCACTGTGCCGGAGGCGCCGCGGCGCAGGCGATTTCCTGTAATCTGGTGTTTCATGCCCGTGGACTGGTTCGCGCTGTGGCTGAGTCTGCGAGTGGCCGCGGTGGCCACGCTCGCCTCGCTGCCGCCGGGCCTATGGCTGGCGGCGCGGCTGGCGGGCCGCGGGCCGCGGTGGGCCGTGGCCGCAATACCGCCTACCGTGCTGTGCTACTACCTGGTGGCTCCGGCGGCGCCTGAAGGGGTGCTGGGGCTGAGCGAGACTACGGCGGTGGCGGCGGCGATGCTGGAGGCCATCCCGCTGCTGGCGCTGCTGGGAGGGGCGGCGCTGGGAGCCGTCGATCCGGCCTGCGCGCGCGTGGCGCGGAGCCTGGGCGCATCGGGATGGCGGGTATTCTGGCGCGTGAGCCTCCCGCTGGCGCTCCGGCCCCTGCTGGCCGCAGTGGCGCTGGCCTTCGCCCGCGTATTGGCGGACATTGGCTTGACACTGCTCGTCAAACAGGCGGCCCGATGATCGAAGCGCGTATTCGCATGCTCGTTCGCCCCGGCCGGCCAGGGCTGGATGTCGAGTTTCGCGCCGCGCCGGGCATCACCGTGTTGTTCGGACCGGGAGGCGCGGGCAAGTCCGCGATCCTGGACGCCGTTGCCGGTTTCATCCGGCCGGACGAGGGCCGCATCCTGCTGGACGACCGGATTGTGTTCGACGCCCCGGCGCACGTGAGCCTCCCCGCGCGCGCCCGCCGCTGCTCGTACCTCTGCGCGGGCTACGCCCTGTTCCCCCACCTGACGGTGCGGCAGAACCTGAACTTCGCGGTCAAGCACCGTCCCCGGCTGGAACGGCACCGCCGGGTCAGCGAGGCGTTGGAGCGCTTCGGGCTGAAAGACCACGCCGCGAATCGCCCGGCGGCGCTCACGGCGAGCGAGCGCCAGCGCTGCGCGGTGGCGCGCGCGGTGATCGGCGCGCCTCGGGCCCTGCTGCTGGACGATCCGGCGCGCGGCCTGGAGGCGCTGCTGCGCGCCGAGTGGCACGCCCTCCTTCGGCAGGTCCGCGCCGAACACGAGATCCCCATCCTGGTGGCCACCCAAAGCCTGGAAGAGTGCTTCGAGCTGGCGGACACAACGCTGGTGCTGCGCGAGGGACGGATCCTGCAAAGCGGCGCGCCGCGGGTTCTCTCGGAGCGGCCCGCCAGCCTCGAGGTTGCGCGGCTGCTGGGCATCTTCAACCTGCTGGCGGTGGAGATCGTCGAGCTGGACCCGCAGCGCAACTCGAGCCGGGTGCGCTGGCAGGAGCACGCGCTGGCCGGGCCGTACTTCCCCGGCAAGCTGCGCGGCGACCGGGTGTGGATGTGTGTCCGCCCGGATCAGCTCCGCGCGCTTCCGCGGCTCGGCAAGCCCGGATCCAACCAGGTTGCGTTGCCGCTGATGCGCGCCGTCGAGCTGCCGGCCTCGGTGCGCCTGGAATTCCCCGGAGAGGTGGCGGTGGAGCTGTCGCGCGCGGAATTCGAGCGCCACAAGCAGCACCGCGAGTGGCTGGTCGAGTTTCCGCCGCCAGCCCTGCGAGTGCTGTGACGCGCTACTACATCACTGACCGCCAGCCGCTGGGAGGCATCGAGCCGCTCCTGCGGGTTATCGCGCGCAACCTGGCCGCCGGCATCGAGCTGATCCAGATCCGCGAGAAGGACCTGCCCACGCGGGAGCTGGCGGACCTGGTGCGCCGCGCCCTGGCGCTCGAGAATCCGCGTGGCACGAAGATCCTCGTCAACAGCCGCGCCGACGTGGCGCTGGCTTGTGGGGCGCAGGGCGTTCACCTGCCCTCGGACTCGATGCCGCCCGCGCGGCTGCGCGCCATCACGCCGCCGGGCTTCCTCATCGGCGTCTCCTGCCACACCCTCGCGGAGGTGCGCCGGGCGGAGGAAGAAGGCGCCGATTTCGCGGTCTTCGGCCCGGTCTTCGGAAAACGGGGACAGGCTACCCTGTCCCTCAGTGGACGGGGCGGCCTGTCCCCGTTTTCCTACGGCCCGCCGCTGGGCCTGGAACGGCTGCGCGAGGCCTGCCGGGCGGCGCGCCTGCCGGTCTACGCGCTGGGAGGCATAAGTGAACAGAACACCGCCGAGTGCCTGGCCGCCGGCGCCTCCGGCATCGCCGGGATATCCATACTCCAGCGAACTTAGCCTGAATTCCGGAGTTCCGCGTGGTGTCAGCCGCCGAAGATTTGAGACAACAGGGGACATGCCGGTGCAGTGGAGGCCGCCGAATCACATTGACCCGACGGCGACCTTCACGGGGGTGGGCGGGAATCCGCGGGCGTACTGGAGCGGGCAGAAGCTGCTGTGGTCGCCGCGCATCGGGTTGGCCTATCAGTTGACCTCGAAGTCGGTGATCCGGGCCGGGTACGGGGTTTTCAACGGCTCCATCGGGATCCTGGCGACCAACACCAATCAAGCCGGCTTCAGTAAGTCCACGCCCATCGAAGCCTCGAACGACAACGGCCTCACCTTCGTCGCCACGGTGCAGGATCCGCTTCCGAAGGGGTTGCTGGCGGCACCGGGCGCCGCGGGGGGCCTGGAAACCACCCTGGGTCAGGCCACTGCTTTCTTCGCCAAGGAGCGCAAGCTGCCCTATGCGCAGCGGTGGTCTCTCGGTCTCCAGCGGGAGTTCCCCGCCGGGCACGTGCTGGAAGTCTCTTACGTAGGCAACCGCAACACGCGGCTGAGGGTCACTCGCAATCTGAGCTTCACGCCGCGGGAGTACTTCAGCACGAAGCCGTACCGCGATCAGCCGGTCATCGACTACCTGAGCGCCAATTTCCCCAGCCCCTACTTCGGCCTCAACCCGCAGTTCACCAGCTCGACCATCTCGCGCGGGGGCCTGCTCCAGCAGTATCCCCACTTCAGCAATGTGCAGTACGACGACCCGGTGGGATACTCCTGGTACCACTCTTTGCAGTCCCGCATGGAGAAGCGGTTCTCGAAGGGGTATACGCTCCAGATCTCCTACACCTGGTCGAAGGCCATGGAAGCCACGGGGTTCATGAACGCCTCTGACCCCATGCCCTACGAATCGCTCGCCGACATCGACCGCCGGCACCGGCTGACGGGGAGCGGCATTTGGGAACTGCCCTTTGGCAGGAAGCGCAAGTGGGGAGCGCAGATGCATCCGGCCCTCGAGTTCTTCGCCGGCGGCTGGCAGTTGGGCGGCGTCTACCAGCGCCAGAGCGGCCAACCCATAGGGTGGGGCCAGCCGCTTTTCATCGGTGACTCGAGCACGCTGGTGCTCTCCAAGGACGAGCGCAGTTGTGACCGCTGGTTCAACACCGCGATCTTCAATCGCTACAGCCGCCAGCAACTGGCCTCGAACATCCGGACCTTCCCCTACCGCTTCACCCATGTGCGTCTGGACTCCCAGCGGCGGTGGGACTTCTCGCTGATCAAGAATTTCCGGATCAAAGAGGGCCTGACCATGAAGTTTCGCGCGGACACGTTCAACGCCATGAACGAAGTGGTGTTGCGGGGTCCGAACACGGATCCGACCAGCTCGGCGTTCGGCACCATCACCGCGCAGGAGCCGCCGCGGTCGTGGCAGTTCGCGCTGAGCCTGTCCTTCTGAGTGGGACAGGCTTCAGCCTGTCCGTGCCCAGTGGGACAGGCTTCAGCCTGTTGTCGTCTGGCTGCGGTAGAATGGCCCCTTGCCGGGCCATTCTGCCGCTCCCACCGTCATCATCGGCGCGGGCCCCGCGGGGCTGACCGCCGCCTACGAGCT
>VFZS01000275.1 GCA_016871095.1 Acidobacteriota bacterium | reverse complement strand
CACAACAGCAGTGTCACCAGCGCGAAGGTGAAGACCAGCAGCTCCGGCAGCGCGGCGTACCACATCACCGCCTCCTGGTGGCCCTCGTAGATGGCGAAAAAGGCGGCGGCGCACAGCCCCATGCGCCGCCCCATCCCCAGCCTGGTCGTAAGGAGGAACACTAGCCACGTGTTCAGCACGTGGATGATCAACGCCGAGAGGTAGAAGGGCAGTGGAGAGAAACCGAACAGCCGTTCCGTCCAGTAGGTCAGCACCAGCGAGGTGGAACGTGCCCGGTACAGCGGATCGGCGGCCAGGGAGCTCCAGCCCTCCGTCGCGCCGTACTGGCGGCCCAGGGCGATCTGCAAGTAGTCGTCGGAAATGAACGGCTGTTGCAGAACCGTCAGGTATGGCGCCACCGCCAAACCAGCCAGCAGAATGAAGCCCCACAGCAGCTTGCGGCCCGACAGCCGCTCGGCCCATCCACGTGCACTCTCAACGCTTATGGCAGGCGCACTCACCCTTTACACCAACGAGCTACCGGCGGCTCAGCGCGCCGATATCCCATCCCGGAGCTTGATTCTACGACGCCGCGCGTTCAGGGGAAATACTGCGCATTCTGTATATTGCGGGCAGATGGGCGCCAGGGCTGCGCGAATGCGCGGTTCAGCGAACCAGGCCGCGGCGGACCGCGCTCAGTACCAGTTCCGCAGTACTATGCAGGTCCATCTTCTCCATTATGCGCGTGCGATGAGTCTCCACGGTGTGCAGGCTCAAGCCCAGCAGATTGGCGATTTCCTTGTTGCTGCGCCCTTCGCCGGCCAACTGGTAGACCTGCCGCTCGCGCTCGGTCAGCAGCTCATAGCGGTCGTCCACCTGGTCCGGGCTCGGGAAGATGCGCTGGCGGCTGGCCAGCAGCCGGGCCACCGCCGGCGAGAAGAACTGCCGGCCTTCCCGGGCCAAGTGAAGGGCCTGGATCAGGTCCTCCTCAACCGAGTCCTTCAGCAGGTAGCCTACGGCCCCGGCCTTCAGCGCGCGGGACACATACCGTTCGTCGTTGTGCATGCTGAGGATCAGCACGGCGGTGCGGGGCGAGCGCCGCAGGATCTGGGCGGTGGCTTCAATGCCGTTCAGTCCTGTCATGCCCACATCCATGATGACCACGTCAGGCCGGAGCTCCCGTGCCAGATCGACCGCCTCCAGGCCGGACGCCGCCTCGGCGACGACGGTGAACTCCGGGTAGCTTTCCAGGATGCGGCGCAGGCCCTGCCGTAAGATGGCATGATCGTCGGCCAGCAGGATCGTGGTAACCATCAGACACTCCGTTCCACCGCGGCCGGCTGCGGCAACGGTAGTAGCAGCCGCAGCCGCGTCCCGCCGCCGGAGACGGCTTCGTACTCCAGGACGCCGTCCAACATGCTGGCACGCTCCCGCATCCCCACAATACCCAAGCCCGCCTCGCCCGAGGATCTCCCCTGCGGCGCCGCGCGCAAGCCGCGTCCGTTGTCTTCCACCTCCACGGCCAGCTCGCCACCCTTCTGGCGCACCGCCAGGCGCACGCGGGTGGCGCCAGAGTGTTTCTCGCAGTTGTTGAGCGCTTCCTGCACCACCCGGTAGACGCAGGTCTTGTGGGTGTCGGGCAGGCTGTCCCCCAGGCCTTCCTCGGTGAACAGGCAGGGAATGCCGGAGCGGCGGCCGAAGTCCTCGGCTTGATATTGCAGGGCGGCGGCCAAGCCCAGGTCGTCCAGCAGGGCTGGACGGAGCAGCAGGGAGATGTCGCGCACGGTCTGCACGGTTCTCTCGGCCAAGGAGCGGGCCTCCTCGAGCCGGTCGGGGACGGCGGGCGAGCCGGCCTTCCAGGCCGCCTGAGCCCGCGAGATCTCGATGCGCAGGGCGGTCAGGGTCTGCCCGATTTCGTCGTGCAGCTCTCGGGAAATGCGGCGCCGCTCGTCCTCCTGGATTTCCAGCAGGCGCGCCGACAACTGCTCGAGGTCCTGCTTGGCCTGGGCAACTTCCTCGAAGCGGCGCGCGCTCTCGCGCTCCAAGCGCGCGGCATGCCGCAGTGACAGCCGCGCCACCACGGCCCCCAGCACCAGGCACAGGCCCATCATCCCCAGCAGCCTCCACAGGGCGTGGCGGCGGCTGCGGTCCAGAGCCTCCTGGCTCTGCCGCAAGGCAGCGTGGTTCACCTCCTCCAACTCGCGCAGGAACGCGCCGGCGGCGTTGCGGCGCGGAACGATTTCTACCTGCACGTAATCGTAGAGCTGGCTGCCCTGCATTCCGCCGGTCCGCAGCGGGGTGGCCTCGATAGTCGCCCAGAAGTCGCGTACCGTCTCTCGCAGCTCAGACTGCGAGCCCCCGGCGCCGGTCACCAACTGGAGCTGATCCAGCGCCGCCGCCGCTGCCCCCTTGAGTTCCCCCAGTTGCCGGAGGAGGGTGGCCAGGCGATCGGGACGGTTGCTGAGCATGTAGTCGCGGCTCTGGATGGAACCCAGATACAGGGTCCTGCGGATGGTGGTCTGGATCTCGACCTGCTGGGCGAAGCGCTGCGAGATTTGCGCCGTCTGGCTGGCGGCTCCCTGCTGGATGCGAAAGGCCTCGATCGCCGAGATGCCCAGCAGGGCCAGCACGCCGCCGAAGCCCAGGCGCAGCACGGTCAACCTGCTGAGCCAGCCGGGCTTATGAGGCGCGCTGCTGAGCACTCCCGAGGGCGGCACGGTCACCCTCTGATAGGCTAACAGATCCGCGACGGGCTAGAATGAGTCCTATGTGCGGGATCGTGGGCTACATCGGGGGCCGTCGCGCCGTGCCGATCATTCTGGATGCCCTGCGACGTCTGGAGTACCGGGGCTACGACTCGGCCGGCCTGGCGGTCTACTGCGCGGACGGGCGACTGGCCGTCCGGCGGGTCACGGGAAAACTGCGCAACCTGGAAGAAGCCATCCGCCTGGAACCCCTGGAAGGCCTCTATGGCATTGGCCATACGCGCTGGGCCACTCATGGGCGGCCTACCGAGGAGAACGCCCACCCCCACCGGGATTGCCACGGCGATGTGGTGGTCGTGCATAACGGCATCATCGAGAACTATGTCGCCCTGAAGCGGCGACTGGCTGCCGAGGGCCACGTTTTCCGCACGGAAACCGACACCGAGGTGATCGCGCACCTGGTCGAGAAGCACTTCCAGGGCAGCCTCGAGGAGGCCGTGCGCCAGGCCGCGCGCCAGCTCACCGGCGTCTTCGCTGTGGCCGTCATCTCGCGCTTGGATCCCCACAAGATCGTCACCGCCCGCTCGGGGCCCCCGGCGGTGATCGGCCTGGGAGACGCTGAATACTTCGTGGCCTCCGACGTGCCCGCCATTCTCAGTCATACCCGCGACGTGATGTTCCTGGCCGACGGCGACCTGGCGGTGCTAACCTCCGAGGGCGTCCGGCTGAGCAACTTCGACGGCAATCTGGTGAAGCGCCAGGTGACGCGCATCCTCTGGGACCCCATCCTGGCGGAGAAGGGCGGCTACAAGCATTTCATGCTCAAGGAGATCTACGAGCAGCCGCGCGCGGTGCGCGACACCATCCTGGGCCGCGTGGGGCAGGAAAGCGCCCGCATCTTCCTGGAGGAGATGGACGTCTCGCCGCGCGAGTTCCGCGAGTTCCGGCAGTTGCGAATCGTGGCCTGCGGCACGAGCTGGCACGCCGCGCTGGCGGGAAAATTCATGCTCGAGGAGCTGGCGCGCCTGCCCGTGGAAGTGGACTACGCCAGCGAGTTTCGCTACCGCAACCCCATCCTGGGCCCGGACGTGCTCACCGTGGTGATCTCGCAGTCGGGCGAGACCGCCGACACCCTGGCCGCGCAGCGCGAGGCCAAGCAGAAAGGCAGCAAGACGCTGGCTATCTGCAACGTGCACGGCTCGATGGTCACGCGCGAGGCCGCCGGCACGCTGCTCACGCACGCCGGTCCCGAGATCGGTGTGGCCTCCACCAAGGCCTTCACCTCTCAGTTGACGGCCCTGTTTCTGCTGGCCATGTACCTGGGACAGGTGCGCGAGGTCCTCGACGAGGACAACTCCTCCCTCCTGGTCGAGGAGTTGCTCCACCTGCCCGTCCGCCTCGAACAGGTGCTGGCGCAGGACCTGCTGTACGAAGAGCTGTCCCGCCGCCTGTTCCGCGCCACGGACTTCCTGTTCCTGGGGCGCGGCGTTCACTTCCCCATTGCGCTCGAGGGCGCGCTCAAGCTGAAGGAGATCTCCTATATCCATGCCGAGGGTTACCCGGCCGGGGAGATGAAGCACGGGCCCAATGCCCTCATCGACGGCAACCTCCCCGTGGTGGTATTGGCGGCTTACGACCCGCGCGGCGCGCAGAGCCGCGTGCTGTACGAGAAGACACTGGCCAACATCCAGGAAGTCAAGGCTCGCGAGGGGCTGGTGGTGGCGATGGCCAACCAGGGGGATGAGGAAGTGGCCCGCGCGGCCGACTACGTCATCGCGATCCCCTCTACGCTGGAGCTGCTGCTGCCGGTGCTCGAGATCGTCCCCTTACAGTTGCTGGCCTACCACATTGCGGTGCGCCGCGGCTGCGACGTGGACCAGCCCCGCAACCTGGCCAAGAGCGTCACCGTGGAATGAGGCCGGTGAGCCGGGGGGAGAAGACCCGGGAGGAGGGACGAAGTCCACCCACTGACTGCGTCGCTGGCGGGGCGCCCCAAGGGCCGCGGCGGCCTGGTGTATACTTGAGAGCGGGTCGGGAGGCGACAAGGGCCGACTTGGAGAGCATCGCTCCGGGTGTGGAATGCGGGAGCGGCAGCCGGCGGCGCGGCGCCGGCCACTGGCCAACCCGCCCCAGGAAGGTCGCCCGGTGAACAGCCTGCTTTCCATCGTGGTTCCCACACGCAACCGGCCGCGCCAGTTGCTGGCGCTGCTGGACTGTCTGCGGCGGCAGAGCGGCGCCGGGGATTACCAGTGGGAGCTGGTCCTGGTTGACGATGGCAGCGACGGCCAGGCCAGGGCTGTCGTGGAGCGGTACCTGGGCGCCTGGGACGCGGCGGCGGTTCGCCTTCACGCTCTGGAGCGTTGCAGCGGCGTCTCTCGCGCGCGCAACGTGGGGGTGGAGCTGAGCCGGGGAGAGACGATCGCCTTCCTGGACGACGACATCCTGGTGGAGGAGAACTTCCTGTGCGAAACACGCCGCGTGCATGCGGCGCATCCCCACATCCTGGTGCTCAACGGGCAACTCCGCCGCCTGCGGGACGACTACTACTCCCGGTTCTGGCACTACCACTACAGCGCGGCTTTCGACCGCGCCCTCCCTGAGCCCTACCTCGTCAACCGGGTCTCGTCGGGCTTCTGCTCGATCAAGCGCGGGCTGCTGAAGGCAGTCCCGGTGCTGTTTGATGAAGCGCTTCCCTCCAGGGAGGACTTCGATCTGCTGCTGCGGCTGCGTGCGATGGGCATCCCGGTGTACAAGCACGACGGCATCGTGGGCTACCACGACACGCGAAAGAGTCTGTGGGGCTTGATTCGCCAGCGGTTGTGGTACGCGCGGGGCGAGACCGCGCTGCGGCGGAAGCACGGAGAGGACACTCTCGCCGCTTTCTACCGGGGCGAAGGCCGGACGCCCCGGCGGCTGGAGTTCCTGCCCCTGCACGCGGCCATCGCGGCCGGCCTGCAAATGCAGCGCCTGAGGCGGAAGCTATGGTGTCGGTAGTGGTACTCACCAGGAACCGCAGGGAGCTGCTCAGGAGGTGTCTGCTCACTTTGACGGCGCAGGGTCTGCGGGCCGCGGAGTACGAGGTGGTGGTGGTGGATGACGGATCCGAGGACGGCACCCGCGATACCGTGCAGGAACTGGCCGGACGCCATGCGAACCTGCGTTATGCGCCCCAGCCCCACCTGGGAATCCCGGCGGCGAGGAACCGTGGACTGGCCCAAGCCCGCGGCTCCATGGTGGCCTTTGTGGCGGACGATTACGAACTGGCGCCGGACTACGTCCGGACCATCCGGTGCTTGCTGGCGGACGAAACCGGGAACCAGGTGGTGCGGTTCAAGGTGGTCCGTGCCGGCGTGGGTTTCAGCGACCGGGTCGGTCATTCGTACTACCGGTTGAGCACTCTCCGGAGATTGCTTCCGCGCGGCGGCGGTACCCGGGCGGGCTTTCTAAAGCGCTTCCGCGCGGTGGTGCGGTGGCGTGAAGAGGCGACCACCGATCACCATCTTGAGGCGGCGGGAGGGGCGGCCTACCGCCGGGAGGTGTTTGCGGCGGTCGGCACCTTCGACGAGTCCCTGCTGCGCGGCGAAGACAGCGACTTTGCCGCCAGGCTGCGGCAGCACAACATCCCGGTTCTGTACTTCCCCTTTCATCACATCCGCCGCCACTATGAACCCTTCTTCCGTGAGGGACTGGCGAAGAGCTACCGCGCCGGCCTCTACCGCTACCAGTTTCGGCGGAAGCACAGTGCCGGGGGCGAGGCAGAGCTCGGGCGGCTGTTCGTGATGTCGGCGGCGCTGGTGCAGAGCGCCCGCACCGGCGGCGTGCTGGACCTCATCTTCAGCTACCCCTGGCTGCTGCTGCTGGAGGCGTTCAACAAGCTAGGCTTCCTCGCGGGCGTGGTCGGGGAACTGATAAGGCCCCGCGCGAGAGCAGGCCGCCAGGCCTGCCCGACGACGGCGCCGTCCAGCGCGGCTGGTGGAACCAGCCCAGGCGGCCCCGGCTTCTCCACATCGGACCGGGATGTGTTACTCTGTCGCCGTAGCACCGAAGAGGAGGTCTCATGACGATTTCCAGGCGCGGGTTCCTGGAGGCCACGGCCCTGGGCGGCGCGGCGGCGCCGTCGTTATGGGGGGCCGCACAGGGCATCCCCATGCGCACGCTGGGGCGCACCGGGCGGCGCGTCACCATTCTGGCCTTCGGGGCCGGCAGCCGCTTCCTCATGCACAAGCCCGATGAGAAGGCCATCGAGGTCCTCAACCGCGCGCTCGATCTGGGCATCAACTACGTGGACTCGGCCCACTCCTACGGCAACGGCAGGAGCGAGGAACTGGTGGGAAAGGTCATGGCCACGCGCCGCAAGCAGGTCTTCCTGGTGACCAAGATCACCCGGCGCAAGGCGGATGAGGCCCTGCGGGACATCGAGCTCAGCCTCAAGCGGCTTCAAACCGACCACGTGGACCTGATGCACATCCACAGTCTGGACGGCGACCAGGACCTGGCCGCCATCGAAGCCCAGGACGGCTTGCTGGGCGTCCTCTACAAGATGCGCGATCAGAAGGTGGCGCGGTTCATCGGCGTGACCTGCCACGCCAAGGCCGCCACGCTTAAGACCGCCCTCGAGCGCCACGACTTCGACTGTACGCAGATGGCGCTGAACGCCGCGCTGCTGGGCTCCGGTGAGAGGTTCACTCGCCAGACCAGC
>VFZS01000274.1 GCA_016871095.1 Acidobacteriota bacterium | reverse complement strand
GCTGCGCCGCGCCGCGGATGCCGGGGTCATGGAGTTCTGCGCCGTGCGGCGCCTCCGCGTCATCGCCGGCCACTGCCCCTTCATGTTCCTGCGCGGCGCCGCCTGGTTCCACCGCTTCCACGGCTGGCTGCTGAAGCTCGCCGGCGCCTACCCGAAGTAGACGCCGCCGGGCGCGGCCGCCGGAGGGTGTGCCGCGCCAAGTAGGTGGTCCACCGCTCCAGCTCGCCCGGCTTGTCGAAAGTGTCTCGCCAGAAGGCGTTGAACCGCGCCACCTTCTGGACGGTCCGGGCCCTCAGGAATCCTTCCAGCCGCGCCATCAGCGGCGAGCGGCGCGGCAGGTGTCCCTTAAACAGCTCCCCGGTAGCGGCGCAATCGTTGATGTCTCCCAGATACTGCTGGATCTTGTGCACGCCCGCCAGCCGCGTTTCCAGACCGGGGCCGTAACAGGGACCGAAGATCTCCAGCGTGTAACGGAACCGCTTGCTGGCCAGGCGGAACTGATGCAAGGCCTCCGGGGTGGCTTTCGAGGCCACCAGCGCCCGGCCCGCTTTGAAGTAGGCCTCGGCCAGGGGCGGCAGCACGCGGCGCGCATTGGCGGCGGCGCTGGCCGATTCAACCCACTTGAAGTCCGGCTTGGCCACGATCTATAGCTCCAGTTGCGCGCGCCATTTGCGCGAGACGTTCCGCCGGTTCCACTGCCGCGCCGCTGCCAGCAGATCCTGCTCGGTTTGTGTCCGCCGCTGGGTCAAGGCTTCCTTCAATTCCTCCGCCTGCTCCGCGCCCGCGCGCTTCAGCAACTCCCGGGCGATGTCCTGATTGCGCACCTCCGCCGCCAGGTCCATCAGCCCGTTCAACCGGCGCCGGACCTTCTTCGCCTTGCCTTTGGGCATGAACTGCGGAAAGATGCGCAGGCACTGGGTGAAGCGGCGGATCGAGACGCGCAGATCGTGGATGGCATCAGCATCCGCCTGCTTGGCCACCCGCGCCAGCTCGTAAGCGAATCGCCGCAGCCGCTCGGCGGTCTGCTCCCGGGCGTACTTGCGCATCGCCGGTTCCATCCTAGTAAGGATATAATAATGCGCAGGAGCCGGCAGCCAGTATCCACCCGGCATTATGCCTTTTTTGTTGCCAAACCGCTACAAGGGCAAGCTCATTGTCGTCGAAGGCATTGACGGCTCCGGCAAGTCCACGCAGATCTCTTTGCTCAGCCGCTGGCTGCGCTCCCGCGGCCTGGCCGTGGCTTTCAGCGAGTGGAACTCCTCGCCCCTGGTGCGCCGTACCACCCGCCGCGGCAAGAAGAAGGAGATGTTCACTCCCGCCAGCTTCAGCCTCATCCACGCCACCGATTTCGCCGACCGCCTGGAAAGCTACATCCTGCCGCTGGTGAAGGCCGGCGCCGTGGTCTGCGCGGACCGTTACGCCTACACCGCCTTTGCCCGCGACGTGGCCCGCGGGGTGAGCCGCCGCTGGGTGCGCAACTTGTACAGCTTCGCCCTCCGCCCCGACCTGTGCTTCTACTTCCGCGTCCCCCTGGACGTGGCCCTGGGCCGCATCCTGGGCGGCCGCAACGCCATCAAGTACTACGAGGCCGGCATGGACCTGGGCCTCAGTCGCGACCTCGAAGAGAGCTTCCGCATCTTCCAGGGCCGCATCCTGGATGAGTACGAGGCCATGGCCGGAGAGGCCGGCTTCCACATCATCGACGCCGCGCTCTCCATCGAGGAACAGCAGCGCCAGATGCGCGCCGTGGTGCGCGAGCGCATCGGCGAGGCCCTCGACAGCCAGGTCCTGCGCCTCCCGGAGGGGATCGATGAGACCGCGTGAGCCGCTCCAGTTCTACAGCGAGCCCATTCCCGGAGTGGACTGCTCCGAGCTGCTTGGCACCCTCATCGTCATCGAGGGCCCGGACGCGGTGGGCCGCACCTCCCAGATCGCCCGGCTTCACGGCTGGCTCGAACAGGAAGGTCATGCCGTGCTGCACACCGGCATGGCCCGCTCGGCCCTGGCCGGCAAGGGCATCCAGCAGGCTAAACAGGGCAACACCCTGGGCCCGCTCACCATGACCCTGTTCTACACCACCGACTTCGCCGACCGCCTCGAGAACGAGATCATCCCGGCCCTGCGCGCCGGCTTCGTGGTGCTCACCGATCGCTACATCTTCTCCATCATGGCGCGCGCCATGGCCCGCGGCGAGGACCGCCGCTGGATCGAGCGCGTGGCCGGCTTCGCCCTGGCGCCTCATGCCGTCTTCTACCTGCGCACCCGCGTCGAGGATTTGGTGACGCGCGTCGTGGTGGGCCGCGGCGCGTTCGACTACTGGGAGAGCGGCATGGATATGCGGCTGGGGCTGGACAAGTACGAGAGCTTCGTCCGCTACCAGAGCCGCATCCTACAGGCGCTGGACCGCATGGTTAAGTCATACGGCTTCACCGTGGTGGACGCCAGCCGCCCCCCCGATCAGATCTTCACCGAGCTGAAACGCCATATCGCCGTCCTGATGGGCGGCAGGACCCGGGCGGCGGCCGGCCGCCGCCGCGACTGAACGCGGTCCCCTGCGGAGGAGTCCCCGTGGAAATCTACATCCTGCGTCACGGAATCGCCGAGTTGCGGCGGCCGGGCCGTCCAGACGCTCAACGCGCCCTCACCCCCGAGGGCAAGCTCAAGCTGGGCAGGATCCTCCAGCGCGCCCGGAAGGCCGAGGTGGCCCCTTCGCTGATACTCACGAGCCCCTACACCCGCGCCGTCGAAACCGCCGATATGGCCGCGCGGGCGCTCCGCTACCAGGGCCAGGTGGTGCGCACCCCCGCGCTGATCCCCGGCTCCTCGCCTCCCGCCGTGTGGGCCGAGCTGCGCTCCCGCCCGGACGAGCGCGCCGTGCTGCTCTCCGGCCACGAACCCCTATTGAGCGCCACCGCCGCCTTCCTGTTGAACGCCCCCACCCTTCAGATCGACCTCAAGAAGGGCGCTCTGGTTCGCATCGACATCGACCAGGTGAGCGCGCACCCCCGCGGCGTGCTCAAGTGGATTCTCACTCCCAAGCTGGCCTAAGCGCCTGGACCACTCGCTGACGCTCGTGGCTCGGTTAGCGGCTTTCACCCACCTGACCGAGCCGCGACCGTGAGGGAGCGGTCCGGGTGTCCCGCATAGCACGGCACTGCGCCTAAGCCCTTCCCCGCACGCCCAGCAGCCGCGCCGGCAGAGTCACCACCGCCCACACCAACTGGAGCACCCCGCCCACCGCGATCCCTAGCAGCCGGAATGGCAGCAGGAACAGCCACACCAGCGGGTACAGCACCAGCGCCAGCAACGCCAGCGGCCAGCACAACAACAGCAGGATCAGCCAGAGCACAAACGTCAGCATGGGTTATGCCTCACTCCAGGACTACGCATCGCCCTCGCCAGAGGTTCCCTCCGCCAGGGCACTTAGCCCGTCGTGGGGCAGGCGGTTTCGCCTGCCCGCCGATTTCTTCACACCTTCTCAGTTCCTCTTGACGCTCACTTCGCGGAAGTACACCACCGAGCGGGCGTCGTGGTTCTGAAGTCCGAAGTAGCCCGCGTCCGGACGCGGTCCGCGCGCCGGCTCGTACCACATCTTGCGCGGCGGCACCGCCTGGCCACCGTGGAACTCGTTCACCACCTCGCCGTTAAGCACCACCGTGGTCTTCTGCCCCTCCAGCACTATGTCCATGGTGTTCCACTCGCCCGCGGGCTTCTGGTTGCGCTTCGAAACCTTGCTCAGCGAGTAGATCGCGCCGCTGGTGTGCCAGTCGTCGCCGCCGGCTTCAATCTGCACCTCATAGCCGTAGTGGACCGCGTACCAGGGATCCTTGGGCGGCTCCGGCAGCCGGATCACCACGCCCGAGTTGGCGCGCGCCCCGGCGGCCTTGTACACCACCCGCAAGGTGCAGTTGCCCAGCTTCTCACGGGCGTAATACAGCAGCCCCATCCCGCCTTCGGTTTTCATCATGCCGTCCTCGATCACGAAGCGTCCCGGGCCGGACTGCACCCACCCGTCGAGGTCCTTCCCGTTGAACAGCGGCTTCCAGTCCGCGGCCCAGCACAGGCCGCCGGCCACCAGCAACAGGATCCCTCGCATCTTCCCATGATGCCAGAAACCCGCCCTCGGGGACAGACGGAACGTTCCCCAGCGCGGGGAACGTTCCGCCTGTCCCCCTGAACGTGGTAGCCTAGCTCTCACATGTCCGAACCATCCCAGCCCGCGCTGCACCGCCACCTCGGCGTCCTCAATGCCACCTCCATCAACATGTCCAACATGGTCGGGATCGGCCCCTTCATCGCCATCCCGCTCATCCTGAGGACGCTGGAAGGACCCCAGTCGTACCTGGCCTGGCTGGTCGGCGTGCTGATCGCGCTGTGCGACGGCCTGGTGGTGGCCGAGTTGGGCGCCGCGCTGCCCGCCGCCGGCGGCACCTACGTCTTCCTCCGCGAGGGTTTCGGCGCGCGCACCTGGGGCCGCATGCTGGCCTTTCTGTTCATCTGGCAACTGCTGTTCGCCGGGCCGCTGGAGATCGCCAGCGGCAACATCGGACTGGTGCAGTACCTCAAAGTCTTCTGGCCCTCCATGACCGGCCTCCAGATGAAGCTCGCCGCCGCGGGCGTCGGGGTGGTGCTGATACTTGCCCTGTACCGCAAGATCTCCGACATCGCCAAGATCATGCTCGGGCTGTGGATCACCATGATCGTCACCACCGGCTGGGTGATCGTGACGGGCGTCCTGCACTTCAATCCCGCCCTGGCCTTCGACCTGCCGCCGGATGCCTGGAAGTTCGACTGGAACTTCCTCGGAGGTCTGGGTCAGGGGACCGCCAATGTGCTCTACCTTTATCTGGGCTACTACCAGGTCTGCTACCTGGGCGCGGAAATCAAGGCGCCAGGGCGCACCATTCCCCGCGCCGTGGTGTATTCCATTGTCGGCGTCACCCTCATTGACGTGGCCATTTCCTTCGGCTTCATCGGCGTGGTGCCCTGGCGTGAGGGCATGACCTCCGAGTCCATCGGCTCCACCTTCATGGGCCGCATCTACGGCGACTGGGCCGGCTACGTCCTGGCCGGGTTGATCATCGTGACCGCTTTCGCCTCCCTCTACGCGCTGCTGCTGGGATACTCCCGGGTGCCGTATGCCGCGGCGCTGGACGGCGTCTTCTTGCGCTGGTTCGGCAAACTGCACCCGCAGGAATTCCCCCACCGCTCCCTGCTGCTGATCGGCGCCGCCGCCATCATCGCCAGCTTCTTCTCTTTGCAGGACGTCATCCTGGCGCTGATGGCGGCGCGCATCGTCATCCAGTTCAACGCGCAGGTGGTGGCGTTGTATTTGATCCGGCGCAACCGGCCCGACATCCAGCGGCCTTTCAGCGTGTGGCTGTACCCGCTGCCGCCGCTGGTGTCGCTGGGCGGCTATCTCTACGTGTTCGCTTCGCTGGGCCTGAAGTTCATCCTGTTCGGGATGCTCACCCTGCTGGCGGGCGTAGCGATCTATCTGGTCCTGGCCTGGCGCCAGCGGGAGTGGCCCTTCCAGACTGCGACGTGACGGCGATGCGAACCCTCCGGCGCCTGTGGCTCTGGCTGCGGCAACGCGCTGCCGGCCAGCGCATCAGGCCGCGCGGCTGGGTGTTCCTGGCCGCCACCGTGGCCGTGGGCGCAGCCGCCCTGCTGACCGCCCACAACCTGCTCTTCCTGATCCTGGCCGCGATGCTCGCCACCTTGCTGGTGTCCAACTTCGTGAACCGGCTCTCGCTGGCGGGCCTGGAACTGGACTTGTTCTTGCCGGAGCACCTGCCCGCGCGCCAGAAGCTGCCCGCGCGAGTGTGGGTGCGCAACACCAAGGGATTCGTGCCCGCCTTCTCTGTCCACCTGAAAGGCGCGGCGGGCAGCGTGGTTTCCCCGCTCTGCTTCCCCGTGCTGCCGGGCGGCGCCATCCTCGAGGAGCCCGTCGAAGTCACTTTCCCCAAGCGCGGCCCGCACCGCGAGGACGCCTTCCTGTTCTCCTCCGGCTTCCCCTTCGGCTTTATCGAGCGCCACGCCCCGGTCGCCTTGCGGCGTCAGGTTCTCATCTACCCCTCCATCCAGCCGCAGCCGGGTTTCGAGGACCTGCTGGCCAGCGTGCGCTGGGACCTCGAAGTGCACCAGCGCGGGCGCGGCCACGACTTCTACCGCATCCGCCCCTACCAGGCTTTCGAGAGCGCCCGCCACGTGGACTGGAAGGCCACCGCGCACACCGGCGCGCTCCAGGTGCGCGAGTTCGCCCGTGAAGAGGAGCGCCTGCTGGAGATCTTCCTGGACCTGGAGGCGCCCGGGCCGCACCGCGCGTGGTTCGAGCTGGCGGTGGAATGCTGCGCCTTCCTGGCCTGGCGCACCGCCGAGCGCGGCCGCCGCCTGTGCTTGCGGACCCAGCAGCTCGATCTCTCGATGCCCGAGACCGGCGACGTCTACGACGTGCTTAAACGCCTCGCGCTGGTAGCCTGCAAGGAGTCCCAGCCGGTGCTCGCTCCGGCCGAGAGCGAAAGCTACCAGCTCGTCTTCAGCGCCCGTGACCCGGAGGTGCTGGCGCAGGCCGGCTGGAGCCAGGCCCGCATCCTGGGACCGGAGTGGTTCTCCGCGGCCCGGCAACCCAGCGCGCCGGCTCGCGTGCTACCATAGAGAGTCTTTCGACGATGGGTGCTAGCTTACCGGACGTCCTGGCGCAGATTGTCGCCTACAAACGCAGCGAGCTGGAGCGCGCCGTGGTGCCGCGCCACGAGCTCGAGTTGCTGGGCGAAGAGACGCGCCCCTCGCGCCGCGATTTTCGAGCCGCCTTGCTGGACCGCGAGCCGGCCATCATCGCCGAGATGAAGCGCGCCTCCCCTAGCAAGGGCGTCATCACCGACACGTTCGATCCCGGCGCCTTGGCCCGGGCTTACCAAGCGGGCGGCGCCGTGGCCCTTTCCGTCCTGACCGACGAGAAGTTCTTCCAAGGCAGCCTGGACGATCTGTGCGTGGCCCGCGGCGCCGCGGGTCTGCCGGTCCTGCGCAAGGACTTCACCATCGACGAGTACCACGTCGCCGAGGCTGCCGCGCGCTCGGCGGACGCCGTGCTTGTGATCGCCGCCATTCTCCCCGAGAAGCGCCTCCGGCAGCTTCGCGAGTATGCCTGGCACTTCCGCATGGCCGCCCTGGTCGAGGTTCACGACGAACACGAGCTGGAAGTGGCGGCCGCCTCGGGCGCCGACGTCATCGGCGTCAACAACCGCAATCTGCACACCTTCAAGGACGACCTGGCCACTTCGTTGCGGCTGGCCGAGAAGATCCCCGCGGGCGTCATCCGCGTGAGCGAGAGCGGCATCAAGTCCGCGCAGGACGTGCAGAAGCTGCGCCAGGCCGGCTACGACGCCTTCCTGGTGGGCG
>VFZS01000273.1 GCA_016871095.1 Acidobacteriota bacterium | reverse complement strand
AGAATGAGGGACGTAGTGCGGGAAGCGCGGACTCACGCGAGGATTTAGATGAAGATCGAGAGCCTGAGAGTGAAGGGTTACCGGTCCTTCTATGATGTCGAGTGGCATCCCGGCGACCTCAACGTCATCATTGGCCCAAACGCCAGCGGCAAGTCCAACCTGCTGCGGGCGCTGGAGCTGCTCAGTGTCTCGGCGCGCAGAGGATTGGGCAAGCACATCGAGGCGGAGGGCGGCATGGAGCCGCTGGTCTGGGACGGAGTTGCAGGCTCCATTGAGCTGGAGTTGAGATTGACGCCGCCCCCGCCTGATACCAAGTGGAGATACCGGTTGGAACTGGTCCGACTCGGTAAGACCAGCGCTTATCGAGTGGAACGCGAGCTCCTGGCCGATTTCGCGAGCATGGAGAGAGGCGAAAAGCCGGGACCGTATAAGGCTTTGGAACGGCAGCAGCAGCGAGTGGTCGTCTTCGACGCCAGCCAACAGAGGCTAGTGCCGCCTGAGGAGTCCGTGGCCGAAGAGGAGACCCTGCTGTCGATGGCAGCGGGTCCTTTTGCCGCCAATCGCCAGATCCCAATGTTTCAGGAATGTTTCGCGTCCTGGGGCATCTACCAGGACCTGCACACCAACCGCGACGCGGCCATCCGGCAAGCCGCGGTAACAGGCGTTGAGGAGCGTGTGGCTCCCGATGGGCAGAACCTAGTCAAGGTTTTGCACACGCTCTACCAACGGGACCGGGAGTTCAAGCAGGAAGTGAATGCCGCCATGAAGGCAGCCTTCGGCGAAGAGTTCGAGGAACTGATCTTCCCTCCGGCGGCCGCACAGCGGATCCAGTTCGGAGTCCGCTGGAAATCGCTGAAGCGTGAGCAACCGGCCGCCGACCTCTCCGACGGCACTCTTCGTTTCTTGTTGCTACTGGCCGTGCTCTGCGCCCCGAAGCCTGCTCCCTTGATTGCCATCGATGAGCCGGAAACAGGCCTTCACCCCTCCATGCTGCCCATCATTGCGGAATATGCCGCGGAGGCATCGAAGCGCACGCAGATCATCTTCACTACACACTCCCCCGCCTTCCTTGACGTCTTCAAGGAGATAAGCCCGCAGCCCACCATCACCGTGGTCGATTGGGTCCAGGGCAAGACCGAGCTGGGGATCCGCGGCGGGGAAGAACTGGAACACTGGCTCCAGCATTACACCTTGGGTGAGATGTTTCGTTCGGGCGAACTGGAGGCCAGGGAATGAGGTTCGTCCTCTTCGTAGAGGGTCACACCGAGCGGGACGCCTTGGGACCCTTCCTCAAGAGGTGGCTGGACCCGCGCCTGGAGCGCCCGGTGGGCATCCAGGTGGTGCGGTTCAATGGCTGGCAGCACCTGGTGCACGACGTCGCAGTGCGCGCCCGGTTGCACCTGGAGGGTCCCCGTGGTAGCGGGGTGGTCGCCGCCGTTGGGCTGCTGGACTTGTATGGCCCTGATTTCTACCCGCCTGATCGAAGCTCCGCCGAGGAGCGCCGCCGGTGGGCCATCGGAGAGATCCAGACCAAAGTCGACCACCCGAGATTCCGCATGTTCTTCGCGGTTCACGAGCTCGAAGCCTGGATCTTGAGCCAGCCCGAGAACCTGCCCCAGGCGGTGAGGCAGGCCTTACCCCAGAGGGTCGAGCAGCCGGAGTCGATCGACTTCAACGAACCGCCCGCTAAATTGCTGGACCGGCTCTACGAAGCGCATACCGGCCGCGGCTATAAGAAGCGAACCTACGGACGCAATCTCCTTGATAGGCTCGATCCGGAAGTGGCGTACCGGAAGTGTCCTTGTCTTGCCGAAATGCTGAACTACATGCTAGAAGCTGCGCGCGCCGCCCTGCTTGGCTAGAATTGGGCCAATGTCCTACGATCTGGTGATCATCGGCAGCGGGCCGGGAGGGTACTCGGCGGCGGTGCGCGCCGGGCAGTACGGCCTCAAGACGGCCATCGTGGAGAAGAACGCCCGAATGGGCGGCACCTGCCTGCTGGTGGGCTGCGTGCCCACCAAGGCGCTGCTGCACGCCGCGGAGCTGTGGAGCGGCCTCAAGGAGGCGGAAGCGCACGGCATCGGCTGCGACAACCCGCGGCTGGATCTCGCGCGCGTCATCGACCGCAAGAATCAGATCGTCGCCAGGCACGCCAAGGGCGTCGAGTTCCTGATGAAGAAGAGCCGGGTCGAGCGCATCCAGGGCGTGGCGTCGCTGACAGGTCCGGCCCAGGTCGAGGTGCGGACCCCGGAGGGCGCACGCACGCTCGAAGCGAAGAACATCATCGTGGCGACAGGCTCGGAGGCGCGCCTGCTGCCGGGCCTCGAACCGGACCCCGAGCGGGTGCTCACTAACGTCGAGATCCTGGACCTGCGCCAGGTCCCGAAATCGCTGGTGGTCATCGGGGCGGGAGCGGTGGGCATCGAGTTCGCCTCGATGTTCCGGCGTTTCGGTTCGGCAGTGACGCTCGTGGAGATGCTCCCGCGCATCGCGCCGCTCGAGGATGAAGAAGTCTCAAAGGAGCTCGACCGGAGTTTCCGCAAGGCGGGGATCCGGGTGGAGGCCGGAACGCGAGTCGAGGACGTCAAGCGCGCGGAGAGCGGCGCCGAGGTGACCGTCACCCTGGCTAACGGGAAGACGGAGCGCCTGGCGGCGGAGAAGGTGCTCGTCGCGGTGGGACGCCGGCCGGTCACCGAGGGCATCGGACTCGAAGCCACGCGCGCCGCGACCGAACGCGGCTTCGTCAAGGTGGACGCCCACCAGCAGACCGCCCAGCCCGGCGTCTACGCTATCGGCGACGTGGTGGCGGGTACGCCCCAACTGGCGCACGTGGCGGCGCGCGAGGGACTGATCGCGGTGGGTCACATCGCCGGCAAGCCGGCGACTCCCATCAACCCGCGCCTCATTCCGGGCTGCACCTACTCGGAGCCGGGCATCGCCAGCGTCGGCCTCACCGAAGCGCAGGCGCGCGCGGAAGGCTACCAGTTGAAGACCGGCAAGTTCGGCTTTCTGCCCAACAGCATGGCCACCATCCTGGGACGTCACGAGGGATTCGTGAAGGTGGTCGCCGACGAGCGCTACGGCGAGATCCTGGGCGTGCACATCATCGGGCCGCTGGCCTGGGAGTACATCGGGGAGGCGGTGGCGGCCATGGCGGCGGAGGCCACGGTCGAAACCATCATGAACACCATCCACGCGCACCCCACGCTGTACGAGGCGGTGGGTGAAGCCTTCAACGCGGTCTACGGGCTGGCCATCAATGCGTAGGTGGAACAGGCATTCCTGCCTGTGCTTCTGGGACGTGGACCGTGTTGCGTAACTGCGAGCTGCGCGAGCTGGGGCGCACCGAGTACGGAGCCGCGCTGGAGCTTCAGAAGGAACTGGTGGAGCGGCGCAAGCGGGCGGAGATCCCCGATCAGTTGCTGATCGTCGAGCACCCGCACGTGATCACTTTGGGGCGCACCGGACGTATGGGGCACCTGCTGGCGAGCGAGGAAGCGCTGCGGCGAGCGGGCGTCGCGTTCTATCCCACCGACCGGGGCGGGGACATCACCTATCACGGTCCGGGGCAGGTGGTGGGATACCCCATCCTCGATCTCAAGGATTGGAAGCGGGACGTGGTGGGGTATGTGCGCGCTCTGGAGCATACGCTGATCGACGCGCTGGCCGATCTCGGGCTGGTGTGCCGGCGCGAGCCGGGCAAGACCGGAGTATGGACGGACGCCGGGAAGATAGCCGCCATCGGTGTGCACGTGAGCCGCTGGGTGACCTCGCATGGGTTTGCGCTCAACGTCACCACGGACCTCAGCTACTTCCGCCACATCGTGCCGTGCGGGCTGGCCGAGCCGGTGACCTCGACGGAGGCGCTGGGCGTCCAGGCCGGTTGGGGGGAAGTGGTGGCGGCGGTGGTTCGCAATTTCGGCCGTGTGTTCGGCTATCGTAGTGTGGAGGCGGTTCACCAGGAGGCCCTATGATCGACGTGGTCATGCCCCAGATGGGGGAGAGCATCGTGGAAGGGACGCTCACCAAGTGGCTGAAGAAGCCCGGCGAGAGGGTCGAGCGCGACGAAGCGCTGTTCGAAATCTCGACCGACAAGGTGGACACCGAAATCCCGGCGCCCGCGGCCGGCACGCTGGCCGAGGTGCTGGTCGAAGAGGGCGTCACCGTGGCGATCAACACTGTGGTGGCGCGGCTCGACGAGGCTGGCGGCGCCGCCGTCGCGGCGGTTGCCCCCGTGGCGGCCGCGGCCGCGCCCGAGCCGGAACCGGCCCATGCGCCTCCAGCCGCGCCTCCGGAGGCTGCTCCCGCCCCGCCGCCCGCCGAAGAGCCTGCCGGACGCCTGAGTCCCCTGGTGCGGCGCATGGTTCGGGAGCACAACATCGATCTGAAACAGGTGAAGGGCGCCGGCGAAGGCGGGCGCATCACAAAACAGGACATCGAGGCCTACCTCGCGCAGCGAGCGCCCGCCGCGGCTGCGCCGCCTCCGCCGGTCGCCGCAGCGCCGCCGGCTCCCAAGCCCGCCGTGGGGCGCGCGCGCATCGAGCCAATGAGCGTGATGCGACAGAGGATCGCCGAGCACATGGTCATGAGTAAGCGGGTGTCGCCCCACGTCACCACCGTCCACAAGGTGGACATGACCAAGGTGGCCCGGCTGCGCGAGCGGCACAAGGACGAAGTGAAGCAGCGCCACGGCTTCTCCCTCACTTACCTGCCGTTCATCACCCGGGCGGCGGCCGCCGCCCTGCGCGCCTTTCCCCTCGTCAACGCCTCCATCGACGGCACGAGCGTCGTCTACCACGAGGAGATCAACATCGGCATCGCGGTGGCCCTCGAAGGCGGGCTGATCGTGCCGGTGATCCGGCAGGCCGACGAGAAGACGGTCCTCGGACTCCAGCGCGCCATCGTGGACCTGGCCTCGCGGGCGCGCTCCAAGCAATTGAAGCCTGACGAGGTGCAGGGCGGCACCTTCTCGATCACCAACTTCGGCAGCTACGGCAGCCTCTTCGGCACGCCCGTCATCAACCAGCCGCAGGTGGCCATCCTGGGGGTGGGCACCGTGGAGAAGACGCCGGTGGTGGTGGAAGACGACGCCATAGCCATACGCTCGATTGGCCTGCTGGGCCTGACCTTCGACCACCGCTTGCTGGACGGCGCCGTGGCCGACCAGTTCATGGGCAAGCTGAAATCGGTGCTGGAAGGCTGGTGCGAAGAGGTGCTGTAGCCCGGCGAACCCGACCGCTCCGTCCGGGGGCTTCAGCCCATGGAAGGCAGAGACCCGAAGAAAGTTCTATGCCGTAAGGCGGGCCACGAACGCTTCTGCGGGAAGAGGGGACGCCAGTCGGCGAGGGTCTCCAGCAGCGCTGCCAGCAGCGTCACGAGGTCTCCGCGCGCAGGGCGAAGGTGTTCCTAGCGGTCCTCCGGAAGCGGTCGCCGCGGGCGATCTTCTTCGACCGTGAGCTGACCAGGCTTTCGGGTCGACGCTCAGCCCGAAGGCGCTCTCCATACGGGCCAGCAGTTCAGAGGCCAGTGAATCGTCGCGCCGCTCACAGAAACCCGCCGAGTGTAGTACGGCACCGAAAAAGCCGTCCCCGGGCTCGCGGCCGGGCAACCGGCGCCAGTACTTCTCCATCGTACAGGCAGGAATGCCTGTTCCCCCCAGCACTTCTACGACCACCGACTCATTCTCTTCCGGCTCCAGCGAGCAGGTTGAATACACCAGGCGTCCGCCGGGGGCAAGCCGTTGCAGGGCGTTGCGCAGCAACCGCACCTGGCGGGCGTGCAAGTCCACGAGGTCGGAGGCTTCGAGGCGCCACTTGATCTCGGGATTGCGGGCCAGCGTACCCGTGCCCGAGCAGGGGGCATCCACCAGAATCCGGTCGAAGCGCGCCGAGAAGGGGAGGCCGAGCGCGCCATCCGCCGCCACCAGGGGGCATCCCAGGGACTTCATGGCAGCCAGGCGGCGCCAGCGGAGATCACAGGCCACTGCCCGCACGCCGGCCTCGAGGGCCTGCGCGGTCTTGTTCCCCGGCGCCGCGCAGACGTCCAGTAAGGTCTGTCCGCGACGGAGATCCAGCAGCGGGACCACCGCTTGAGAACTGATGTCCTGGATGCGCAGTCCGGCCGCGTTGCCTTCGAGCAGTCGAAAGCAGCCGGGAACCTCGGTAGGCGCCAGGCGGACCTGAGCAGGTTCCTTTCCCGCAGGAACGCGGACATAGGTCTCGGGCGTGGTCAGAGCCGCCTGTGCCATGCCCTCGGCAGTCTCGCGCCCATAGTGCCGCTCCCAGCGCTCCAGCAGCCAGCCCGGAATGGCCAGCTCGATGGCGCGGTCGGGAAAGGCCACCGGTGCGCGGTCCACCTTGCGGAGTACTGCGTTCACCAGCCCGGCCGCAGAGCGCTTGCCGGCGTGCTTGACCTGCTCGACGCTGTCGTGCACGACGGCGTGTGCCGGGACGCGGTCCAGGTGTCGGAGCTGGTACAGCCCCATCCGCAAGAGGATGCGCACCTCGGGGTCCAGGCGGGTGGCGGGGCGCCCGAGGTAGTGCTCGATCAGGAAGTCGAGCTGGTTCTGGCGCCGCAGCACGCCCAGGACGATCTCGGCGGCCAGCCCGGCGTCGCGCGACTCCAGCGCCGCGCCGCGATGGTGCAACAGATCAGCCGCATAGCCGCCCCCCTCCACCAGGCGGAGCACCTCGAACGCCAGCTTTCTTGCCGCGGCGATCATCGCAAACCGGTTTCACTATAATAGAATGTGTGGCTTCAAAAGGTTCTGCTGCGCCGCGTGGGCGAGGCCATCGGGCACTTTCGCATGATACGCGAAGGCGACCGCGTGGCGGTGGCGCTTTCGGGCGGCAAGGACTCATTCACCCTGCTGGAAATCCTGCGGCTGCTTCAGCAACGCGCTCCGGTGGAGTTCTCCGTGTGCGCCTTCACCGTGGAGCAGGGCAAGTTCCTGCGACCCTTGGAGCCGCTGGCGGCCTGGCTGGCCGCGCGCGGGGTGCCATGGACGTGTTACCGTGACGCCGCTTCGGTGAGCTTGCTTGAGCGGCAGCCGGAGCACGGCTGCGACCTGTGCAGCCGTTACCGCCGCCGCGCCGTCTACGAAATCGCGCGGGGCCTGGGCGCCAACGTCATCGCCTTCGGTCACACCGCCGATGACCTGTGCGAGGCGCTGCTGCGCAACGCTCTCTTTACCGGACGCCTGAGCGCGCTGCCCGCGGTGGCCCGCTCGCGCGACGGCGAGTTCCGCCTGATCCGGCCGCTATTGTTTGTGGATGAGGAGCAGACCCGCCGCTTCGCCTCCGAAATCCGCGCCCCGGTGACGCCCTGCGCCTGCGCCCAGCGCGGCGGCGCGGTGCGCCGCACTTTGCGCGAGCTGCTGGCCAGTCTGGAAAGACAGTACCCCAACGTCCGGGCCAGCCTGCT
>VFZS01000272.1 GCA_016871095.1 Acidobacteriota bacterium | reverse complement strand
GGAGGACTACTCTCCCGAGGATCAGGCCCTGCTGGAGAGGATTGCGGCCATGGTAGGACCCGTGCTGCGCGCGCGTTTGCAGCGCGACCGGCAGGAGGCCGCGCGCCGGCGCCTGGAAGAGCAGTTGCTCCAGGCCCGGAAGATGGAGGCGGTGGGCCGCCTGGCCGGCGGCGTGGCGCACGACTTCAATAACCTGCTTACAGTGATCAGCGGGCACAGCCGCATGCTGCTGGCCAAGTTGGACCCCCGGGACCCGCTGCGCAAGGGGCTCGAAGAGATCCGCAAGGCCGGTGACCGGGCAGCGGAGCTGACCCAGCAGCTTCTGGCCCTCAGCCGCAAGCAGGTCTTGCATCCGCAGGTGCTGGACTTGAACCACATCGTAGCGGACATGGAGGGCCTGGTCCGCGGGCTGCTAGGCCCTGACGTCGAACTGCACACCAGCCTGGAGCCGGCCTTGGGAACGGCCCGCGCGGATCCGGTTCAGCTTCAGCAGGTCCTGCTTAACCTGGCGGTCAACGCGCGTGATGCCATGCCCGCCGGGGGCACGCTGACCATCGAAACCCGCAACGTTGAGCTTGCCGAAGGCCAGCCTGGAGCGCCCGCCGGCTTGGGCCCGGGACGCTATGTGCGGCTGTCGGTGGGCGACACGGGGCACGGCATGGACGACGAAACCCTCCGGCGCGTGTTCGAGCCCTTCTTCACCACCAAGGAATCTGGCAAGGGCACCGGACTGGGTCTGGCCACGGTCTACGGAATCGTTCAGCAGAGCGGCGGAGTGATCGAGGTCCGAAGCGAGCCCGGTCAGGGAACCACATTCCACCTGTACTTGCCCAGCATCGGAGGGCCGGCGGCGAAGGTCTCAGCGCCCGAAGCCATGGTGGATGCCGGGGGCAGCGAGACCATCCTGCTGGTCGAGGACCAGGCGGAGGTGCGCGCTGTGGCCACGGCCGTTCTCGCTGAAAAGGGGTATCGGGTATTGGAAGCAGCCAGCGGCGCGGAGGCCCTGGCCTGGTGCGACCGGTACACGGGACCGATCCACTTGCTGTTCAGCGACCTCGTCATGCCTGTCATGGGCGGCCGGCAACTGGCCGAGCGCGTCCGCGCGCTGCGGCCGGAGGTCAAGGTACTCTACGCCTCGGGTTACCCCGACGAAGTGATCCGCCCGGAAGAAGCCGGCGACGGGTCGCCCAGCTTCCTGCCCAAGCCCTTCACACCGGAGCAACTGGCGAGCAAGGTGCGCCAAGTGCTGGGGCCACCGTGCCCCTGGGGCCGGATCCTGGTGGTGGATGACGAGCCCGGGGTGCGCCACGTGCTCCGGTCGCTGTTGGAGGCTGCCGGTTACGAGGTAGTGGAAGCGGCCCACGGGGGCGAAGCCCTGACGCTGGTCCGCGCCGGTGGAATCGATCTGGTGCTCACCGACTTGGTCATGCCCGAGCAAGAAGGCATCGAGACCATCCGCGCCCTTCGCCTGGAAAGCCCGGAAGTACGTGTCATCGCCATGTCCGGGGCCTTCGGGGGGGATTTCCTGCGCATCGCGGGTCTGGTGGGCGCGCATGCCACGATTCCCAAACCGCTGGACCCGGCCCGGCTGCTAGGCCAGGTGCGCGCGGTGCTTGCGCGGTGAGTCCCGGCCGGCGCCAACCGCTTGGATCTGCGCCTCCAACCTGCTAGGCTGCAAACTGGCGGTCGGCATGGCGGCGCGCTTCCTGCGAAAACTCCGGCTCACGCTGGAGATGATCAAGTTCGAGCACTCGCTGTTCGCCCTGCCGTTTGCCTTGACGGGCGCGCTGCTGGCGCTGCGGGAGGCCCGCTTCGAGGAGCCGCGGCTGGCCTGGAAGCTGAGCTGGATCGCGGTGGCCATGGTCGGAGCGCGCTCCGCCGCCATGGCCTTCAACCGGCTGGTGGATGCCGGCCTGGACGCGCGCAACCCCCGCACCCGCGGGCGTCACCTGCCGGCGGGGCTGCTGTCGAGGGGCTTCGCCTGGGGCTTCGCCACGGCCGCCATGCTCGTCTTCCTGCTGGCGGCGCGCGCTTTGAATCCGTTGTGCTTCCGGCTGGCGCCGCTGGCCCTGGCGGTGGTTCTCCTGTACTCCTTTGCCAAGCGCTTCACCACCCTCTCCCACTTGATCCTGGGGCTGGCCCTGGGGCTGGCCCCCGCGGGGGCCTGGATCGCCATGCGTGGCGCATTGGACCCGCGCATCCTGTGGCTCACCGCGGCGGTCCTCCTGTGGACGGCAGGCTTCGACATCATCTACGCCTGCCAGGACTACGAGTTTGACTGGCAGGCCAGGTTGTTCAGCTTCCCACGTCGCTTCGGCATCGCCGGCGCTTTGCGGATCTCGCGCGCTTTTCACGTGGGCATGGTGGTCTGTCTGCTGGTGCTGGCGGCCCAGTTCAGGCTGGGCGCGCTCAGCCTGGCCGGAGTCGCGGTGATCGTCGTGCTCCTCATCTGGGAGCACCGCCTGGTTCGCCCCGACGACCTCTCCCGGGTGGACGCCGCCTTCTTCACCGTGAACGGCTACGTCAGCGTGCTATTCTTCCTGTTCTGGGCCGCCGACATGCTTCTGCTCAGCGCCCGCGCGTAGTATGGATCCCAGGTTTCAAGACCCGCGCCTGAAGCCAGTGCTTGAGAAAGTGCGCTCCCAGGTCCGCCTGCACCGGGACGACGGGCTGCTTCTCTACCGTACCCCCGACCTGCTGGCGCTGGGCTGGATGGCCAACCGGGTGCGAGAGCAGCGCCACGCCAGCGTCACCTATTTCAACATCAACCGCCACCTCAATCCCACCAACGTGTGCGTGGCCAGTTGCCGCCTGTGCGCCTTCGGCCAGAAGCCCCGCGGCCCCCGCGCTTACACCATGTCGCTGGAACAGGTCTGGGAGGCCGCCCGGCAAGGCTGGAACGAACAGGTCACGGAATTCCACATCGTGGGCGGGCTGCATCCGGAGCTGGACCTGGACTGGTACTGCCGCCTGCTGCGGGGCCTCAAGGAACGATTCCCCCAGGTTCACCTCAAGGCCCTGACGCTGGTGGAGATCGCCTGGCTGGCCCGCCGGGCACGCATCGGCGTGGAGGAGGCGCTCCAGAGGTTGGCCGCCGCCGGCGTCGATTCGCTGCCCGGAGGAGGCGCCGAGGTGTTCTCCGAGCGCGTGCGCCGCCTCATCTGTGACCACAAGATCACCGGCGAGGAATGGCTGGATGCGGCCCGCCAGGCGCACCGGCTGGGCCTGCATTCCAACTGCACCATGCTCTACGGCCACCTCGAGACACTCGAGGACCGGGTCGATCACCTGCTCCGGCTGCGCGCCTTGCAGGACGAAACCGGTGGCTTCCTGGCCTTCATCCCCCTGGCCTTCCACGCCCGGAATACACGGCTCCCCCACCTGGCGCCCACCACCGGTATCGACGACTTGAGGAACATCGCCGCCGCCCGGCTGCTGCTGGATAACATCCCCCACATCAAGGCCTACTGGGTCTCGCTGACTCCTAAGATCGCGCAAGTGGCGCAGCACTTCGGCGCCGACGATCTGGACGGCACGGTCGTAGAGGAGAAGATCCACCACGAGGCCGGCGCCTCGGGCCGCCGGGCGCTCGCGCGCGCCGAGTTGCTCCGCTTGATCCGCGAGGCCGGCCGCGAACCGGTCGAGCGGGATACTCTGTACCGGCCGGTCCAACGCCCGGTGGCGGAACTTACGGTGCGGCTCTAGTCAGGTACCGGCGCAGGAACTGCGGCAAGCTCCGGGTGTCAATCGGCTTGGCGATGTAGCCGTTGCAGCCCGCCTCGCGGGCGCTTTCCTCGTCGCCTCGCATGGCATTCGCGGTCAGTGCCACAATGATCACGTCCTGCGTCGCGGGATCGGCCCGCAGGCGGCGAGTGAGTTCCAGGCCGTCCATGCCCGGCATGCGTATGTCCATCAGAATGAGGTGGGGACGAAAGACCGCGAGCACGGCCAGCGCCTCCTGGCTGTCTTCCGCCGTGCGCACATCGTAGCCTTCTCCCACCAGCAGCAGGCGGGTCATCTTCAGGTTGAGCGGATTATCATCCACCACCAGGATTCGTTCACCTGCCATCCTCCTCCCTTCAGCCCGACGCCGCCGCGCTCCGCAACGACACACGGGCCGCGCCTGGACGGACATGCGTCGCGGGGTTCTGTCCGGACCGCGGCCGCACAGCCGCGGCCAACTCTCCGAGCAACGCCGCCGCTCCCTTTCGGCTGCGCCGCACCAGCCTTTGTGCCATGAGGTTCAGGCGCTCTCTTTGCCCCTCGAACAGGTCCCGTCTGGCCCATACGATCAACCGGCTGGGACGCTCCCGCGCCGGCCGGGGGAACTTCCGCAGGCCCCTCAGGTCCTCCAGATCCCGCATGAGCAGACCCACCAGCACCACCTCAGGCTTGAACTCGGCCGCTGCCGCCCACCCGGCCAACAGGCTGTCGCGGCCCATCACCCGGCAGCCGTGCCCGCCCAGCGCGGCCTCGGCCTCCCGCAGCGCTTCCTCGTCGTCATCCACCACCAGCACGGTGGGCGCCCCCCGGTTCCTCAGGATCGAGCCGCGCACCGCCTCCGACAGGACTCCCGCATCCACAGGCCGGCACAGGAAGTCATGGATGCCGAAGGCGCAGGCAGCTTCCTCCTGGCCGTTAACCCCCATCAGGATCACCGGCGTATCGTGGTTGGCTTCCGTTTCACGGATGCCGCGCAGGACTTCCCAGCCTGTCATGTCGTTCAGCAGCAAGTCCACGGCCACAGCAGCAAAGGCGCCAGTCTGACACCGGCTCACCGCGTCCGCGCCGCTGGCCGCGGTCTCCATCGAGTAGCCGGCACGGCTGAGCGTCCGCGTCAGCCAGGCCGCCCCGGCTTGCGCGCCTTCCACCACCAGGATGCTCGGGCCGGTGGCCGAAACCACTACCACTCCGTCCCGCGTCACTCTGGGCAACACCGCACGGAAGACGCTCCCTTGGCCGGGCGTACTCCGGACACCCACTTCTCCTCCCTGCGCTTCCACAAGCCGCCTGGTCAGGGCCAAACCCAGCCCGCTGCCGCCGTGCTTCGCCGCCAGGCCGGCATCCAGTTGCTGGAACTCGTGAAACAGGCGGGGGAGGTCCTCTGCCCGGATGCCTATGCCGTTGTCCTCTACTTCCAGCCGGTACCAATCCGGACCCTCTGCTCGTACACGCACCGTGACCCGCCCGCCCTCCGGGGTGAACTTCAGCGCATTCGAGAGGTAGTTGTACAGGATCTGTTTCAGCCGGCCGGCGTCGGTGACAATCGGGCCTACCTCCGGGGAGATCTCCGTCTCCAGGCTGATCCGCTTCTTCAGCGCCGACAGCCGCAGCACATCGCTGGCTTCATTGACCAGCCGGTCCAAGGCCACCGGCTCGGCTCGGAAATCCAGGCGCCCGGCTTCCACCCGGGACAGATCCAGCACGTCGTTGATCAGCCGCAACAAGTGCCGGGAGCTATGCAGGATGTCGTCCAGATACTCCTGGTGCTGCACCGAAACCGGCCCCAGCTTGCCATCGCGCATCAGCTCGGCCAGCCCGATGACGCTGTTCACCGGGGTCCGCAGCTCGTGGGACATGCCGGCCAGGAACTCGCTCTTCATGCGGTTGGCCGCCTGGACGCGCCGGTTCTGGTCTGCCAACGCCCGGTTCTTGAGCCGGAGTTGGTCTTCCAACAGCCTCCGGCGGGTCTCGTCCCGGCCCATCACCGCCATTCCCACCACCGCCCCCTGCGGGTTCCGCACCGGGGTGAGGTTCAGCGAGAGGTACAGCAGCCGGTCCCCCCTCCAGACCGGCCCGGCCTCGTGGAGGTGCACGCTGTCACCGCCCCGGACCTTGGCCAGCACCTCGTCAACGTTCCCCGGGCCGAGACCCGCGGGAACCACTGCCGCCAGACTACGCCCCACCGCCTCCTCGGCGCAGGGCCCGAACAGCCTGCTCGCCGCCGGGTTCCAGCTCAGGATCCGCCCCTCCAGGTCCGTGCCGATAATGGCCTCGTGGGAGGACTCCACGATGGCCGCCAGGCGCGCCATGGCCTCCTCCCCGCGCGCCCGCTCCGCTTTAAGCTGCTTCTCTGCCAGAGCGCGGGCCACGGCCACCGGCAGGCGGCTCAGCCGGTCTTTCAATACGTAGTCGGTGACGCCCTCTTGCAGGCACTCCACCGCGTTCTCCTCACCCAATGACCCGGTGACCAGAATGAAGGGCGTCCCCGGCTGCGCCTGTCGCAGGAGGTGGAAGGCGTCCATCCCGTTCCAGCCGGGCAGCCGGTAGTCCGCCAGGATCAGATCATAAGACCGGGCGGCCAGCCGCTCCTGGAACTCCTCGCGGGTCTCCACCACGTCCATGCGGAGCTGGAGGCCGGCCTTCTCCAGGCAGCGCTGGCAGAGTTCCACATCCGCCGGGTTGTCCTCGAGGTACAGGATGCGCAACGGACCCGCCTCCGCCGGCGATTCATCTCCCCCCATCCCCCTCAAGCCTCACCTACTCGGCCGCGTACCTGCCCGCAGGCGGCGGCTCGTTCAGCAGCAGCCAGTACAACCCCAGTTGCCTGACCGTCTCGCGGAACTGGTCGAAGTCCACCGGCTTCTGGATGTAGCTGTTCACTCCGTACAAGTAGCCGTTCAGCCGGTCGCGCTCCTCCTTCGAGGAGGTCAGGATCACCACCGGAATCAGCTTGGTCCGTGTATCGCTCTTGATCTGCCGCAGCACTTCCAGCCCGTCCACCTTGGGCAGCTTCAAGTCCAGCAAGACCAGCCTGGGTGGACAGCTCCTGTCGCGGTCGCTGAACGTGCCCCGGCGGAAAAGGTAGTCCAGGGCTTCCTCGCCGTCCCGCACCACCTGAATGCGATTGATCAAGTGGCCCGCCTCCAAGGCGTGCAGCGTCAGCTCCACGTCGTTGGGATCGTCTTCCACCAGCAGGATTTCCACTTCGTAGCGTTGCATCGTCACTTCCCCGCCGCCGCGGCGGCTTTGACCTCCTGGGCGCGCGCACTTGCCTCACCCAGCGTGAAGAAGAAGGCGGCGCCGCGCCCGAGCTCCGCCTCGGCCCACACCCGCCCGCCGTGCGTGTGAATGATACGCTGCACCGTGGCCAGGCCCACTCCGGTCCCGTCGAAGTCCTCCCGCCGGTGCAGCCGCTGGAACACCCCGAAGAGCTTGTCGGCGTACTTCATGTCGAAACCCACTCCGTTGTCGCGGACGTAGAACACCTCGCCCCGCTCTCCGGATTCACATCCCACTTCGATAACGGCCCGCGGCCGGGGACGCGTGAATTTCAGCGCGTTCGACAGCAGGTTGACCCACACCTGCTTGACGAGCGCCGGGTCGCAGTCCGCCGGCGGAAGCTCGCCTACCCGCAGGTCCATTTCCCGGTCCGCCATCTCGTGCCGCAGGTCGCGGAGCGCCGCCTCAACCAGTGCCCGCTGCTCG
>VFZS01000271.1 GCA_016871095.1 Acidobacteriota bacterium | reverse complement strand
TGGGCGATGCGCAGGGTGGCGACCGCGGGGTTCGATCGCACGCCGAAGATCACCTGGCCGGAAGGGCCGTCCCGCCCGGAGGCGGCGGCCACGGGGTTTGACGCGGAGCCCCAGGCTGCGGCACGGGCGAATGGGACGCCGGGGGGCGTGCGAGTGGGCGGGTTTGAGTCCGCGGGCCCCGCCGTGGCGGGCAAGGTGGGGTATGGCCGGGTGGGGGCCGCGAAGGCAGGCTTCGACGCCGCGCTCGCGCCCGCCCCGCGCAACGCGCTCACGGAGCAGGTGCGAAAGACGGCTTTTGACGAAGCGCTGGTTCGCGTTGAGCCCGTTCCCCAGCCGGCGCCGCGGGCGCTGCTGCGCCGGCCGGTCGAGATCGTCGCCAAGCCGAAACCGGAATACACCGAGGAAGGGCGGCGCAACCGGATCGAAGGCGTGGTGCTGTTGGAGGTGGTGTTCACAGTCTCGGGCGAGGTCCGGGTGCTGCGCGTGTTGCGCGGGTTGGGCTACGGGTTGGACGAGGCGGCCATCGAGGCGGCGCGCCAGATTCGCTACAAGCCGGCCATGGAAGAGCGCAGGCCGGTGGATGAGAGGGCGGTGTTGCATGTGGTTTTTCAGATGGCAGGGTAGCAGGAGCAGGAGTGCTCTTCTGCTCTGTGGGCTGCTGGGGCTGCTGTGCGCGGAGATCTGGGGGCAGCCGATCGGGCAGACGCTGAGCCTGGAGGAGGCAGTGCGGCGATTCACTGCGTCCGAGAGCGCGCTGGTGCAGGAGATGAGCAAGTACCGGCCCGTGCTGGAGACCTATGTGCAATTCCTGCGCGAGGGTCCGGACGGGCGCGAGCAGGTGAACGGCGACGCCTATTTCATCGGGAACCTGGACGTGAAGAGCGGGGTGAACTTCGAGGCGTTCCTGGCCGGCAAGCCCCAGGGCAAGGGCCTGGGAGAGTTCCTGAGGCGGTTCTCCCGTGTCCGCCTGCTGCCGCGAGGTTTCGCCCAGATGGCGGTGCTTGACGGCCAGTCCTTCACCCCGGCAAACTACGATTTCGAATACGTGCGGGGCGAGTTCCTGGGCGAGGTGCGCTGCCTGGTCTTCGATGTCAAGCCCAAGGCGGGGCAGCCGGAAGGGCGGTTCGTGGGACGCATCTGGGTGGAGGACCGCGACTTCCACATCGTGCGCTTCAGCGGCACCTACACCTCGGAAAGGAAACTGAAGTACTTCCACTTCAACAGCTACCGCCAGCACGTAGGCCCCGGCCAGTGGCTGCCCTCGATGGTGTTCGTGCAGGAGTCGCTGTCCACCGAGCGGGGACGCACCCGGACGGGCCTGAAAGGGCACGTGCGGCTGTGGGGCTACGCGGCCACCATGCCGGGGAAGACCTCCACCTTCACCACCATCGAAGTGGAAGCGCCGCAGCCGGCGACGGACCGCAGCGAGACCGAGCTGTCGCGCGCCCAGGCCTTGCGCGAGTGGCGGCGCGAGGCGGCCGACAACGCGCTGGCGCGCATGGAGAAGGCCGGACTGCTGGGCCAGCCCGGCGAGATCGAGAAGATCCTGGACACCGTGGTGAACAACCTGCTGGTGACCAACAACCTGGCGCTGGACCCGCCCGTGAGCTGCCGGGTGCTGCTGACCACCCCGCTGGAGAGCTTCGTGGTCGGCAACACCATCCTGCTGAGCCGCGGCCTCATCGACGTGCTGCCCAACGAGGCCAGCCTGGCGGCGGCGGTGGCGCGGGAGCTGGCCAGCCTCGCTCTGGATCATCGCATGGAGACCATCACCGCCTTCAACGACGTGATGATGTTCGACGACGCGCAGATCCTCAAGCAGCTCACCTTCCGCCGCACTCCCGCGGAGGAGGCGCAGGCCAACGAGAAGGCCCTGGAGCTGCTGAAGAACTCCCCGTACAAGGATCAGTTGGGAAGCGCCGGGCAGTTCCTGGCGGCGCTGGCGGAGCGGGCGCGCCAGCTCCCCAGCCTGACGCGCGCGCAGATCGGAAATCCGGTGGCCGAGAATGCGCAGGTGACGCTGATCCCGGCCCTGGCGGCGACGGCGCCCAGTCTCAACGGCGATGCCGCGCAGCCCCCCGCGCTGCCTCTGGCCTCGCGCCTGCGCCTGGACCCCTGGGACAACAGCACCGAGCTGCTGCGCACGCAGACCGTGGCCCGGCTGTCGCCCAGCGAAGCGATGTACTTCGAGGTGACTCCCTTGCTGCCGGCCTTGAAGCGCGTGCGGTAACGCCCGCGCCGGTCTCCGAGACGGCACGCGCGGCGCCCCCGCCGTCCGCCTTCCCGCAGTATGGTTATAGTGCAGGTGTGATGCCTATGACCAGAAGATTCTTTCTGCAATCGACGGGAGCGGTGGGAGCCACGGCAGCCACCGAAGTGACTCTGGAGCGGCCGCAGACGGGCCAGCCGCACGCCGGCAAGGTGCTGGCCTTCATCCAGCCCCATTCCGACGACGAGATGTTCGTGGCGGGGACCATCGCCAAGCTGATCAGCGAAGGCTACACCGGGCACTTGATCCGCACTACCAACGACGAGTGCGCGGGGCCGGGCACAATCGGCGAGACCATCCTGGCCAACGAGCGGGATAACCAGGAAGTGGCGCGCGTGCTGGGGCTGAAGCAGGTGTTCGACCTGAACTACCGCAACCACCGCATGGACGGCATCTCGGCGCTGGAGTACCGGGCGCGGCTGATCTTCCTGTTCCGGCTGCTGAAGGTGGACACGGTGATCAGCTACGACCCGTGGGGACACTACGAGGAGAACCCGGACCACTACGTGACGGCTTCGGGGGTGGAGGCGGCCTGCTGGATGGCGGGCATGAACAAGGACTACCCCGAGCACCTCGCCGCGGGGCTGAAGCCGCACGCCGTGAGGGAGCGGTACTACTTCGCGCGAGGCCCGCAGTTGCTGAACCGGGTGGTGGACGTCAGCGGGCACATCGAGAAGAAGATCGACGTGATGCTGGCCAACCGGGCGCAAGGGCCGGCGGGCGAGGCCGGGGCGCGGCTGCGGCGGCGGCTGGCCGAACAGGGCCTGCTTCTGCCCTTGCTCGGGGACAGCGAGGAGACGGCCAACCGGGCCTACATTCGGGAGTTCCTGTTAAGGAGGGACCGGGACCTGGGGCGGCAGTATGGAGTCGCGTACGCGGAGGGATTCCACTACATCGGGCCGCAGGAGAGCGCGATCGAGGAGTACATCCAGAAGAATGCGGTGAAAGTGAGGTAGGGTGGCATGACGAGACGGGAGTGGCTGTACGGGACGCTGGGGTGGCGGGCCGCGGCGCGGCGGCCGAACATCGTGCTGCTGGTGGCCGACGACCTGGGTTCGGCGGACTTGTCCTCGTACGGGTGCCAGGACATACGGACGCCGCGCATCGACTCGATCGGCGCTCGCGGAGTGCGGTTCACCCATTTCTATGCCAACGGGCCGGAGTGCTCGCCGACACGGACTGCTCTGCTCACCGGGCGTTACCAGCAGCGGGTGGGCGGGCTGGAGTGCGCCATCGGGGTGGGCGACGTGGGGCGTTACGACGATGCCGTCTGGCTCGCCGAGCGGGGCGAGTTGGGATTGCCGGCCTCCGAGGTCACTCTGCCGCAGGTGCTGAAGCGGGCGGGGTACGCCACCGGCTGCTTCGGCAAGTGGCACCTGGGCTACCGGGAGAAGTTCTGGCCCGCACGGCACGGCTTCGACGAGTCCTTCGGAATCCTGGGCGGAAACGCGGACTACTTCACCCACCGCGAGGAAGACGGGCGTCCGGTGCTCTATCACAACACCCGGATCGTCGAGCGCAAGGGATACCTTACGGACCTGATCGGCGAGGCCGCGGTGGACTGGCTGAAGCGCCCGCAGCGCGACCCGTTCTTCTTGTACGTCGCCTTCACGGCCCCGCACACGCCCATTCAGGATCCGGACGCATTCGATCCGGCCACCGGGACCGCGCCCTGGCGGCAGAAGGACCGGAGAGTCTACGCGAAGATGGTCGAGCGCATGGATGCCCGAGTGGGAGACATCCTCGAGCGGCTCAAGCGGATGGACGCCGCCGAAAACACCATCGTCATCTTCATCAGCGATAACGGAGCGGACCCCAACGGCAGCAACGGGCGGTTGCGCGGGCGCAAGAGCTCGCTGTGGGAAGGCGGCATCCGGATTCCGTGCCTGGCGCGCTGGCCTGGAGTGCTGCCGGAAGGAAAGGACGTCGCGCAGGTCGGGATCACCATGGACCTGATGCCCACGCTGCTGGCGGCGGCGGGAGCGAAATCACCGCGGCCCTGGGACGGGTCGAATCTCCTGCCGGTGCTCGTGGGGCGGCGCCAGCCGTTTACGCGAACTCTGTTCTGGCGCTCGAAGCGCGGGGACCGGGTGCGCAAGGCCGCCCGTGAAGGCGACCTCAAGCTGGTCATCGACGAGGGTCAGGAGGAGCTGCACGACCTGGGGAAGGATGAACTGGAGGAGACGAAGCTGCCGCTGGAAGGAGCCGCGCGGTTGAAAAGCCTGCTGGCGAACTGGGAGCGCGAGGTGATGGCCCCTCGACTGCGCCCCTATCGGAACACGCCCGGCTGAAACCCGGCGGGATTCTGGCGCCCCTCAGCTTCCCCAGTCCAGCCTGTCGGCCAGCGCCGCGGGCAGCCCGGCCCGCAGGATCTTGGCTTGGGCGACCTCGATCGGGTAGCTTACCCGCCGCAACTCGACCCGCCGGTCCTCGGGTGTGTAGACAGCATAGGCCGCGCGCGGGTCGTTGTCCCGCGGCTGGCCCACCGAGCCGGGGTTGATGAGGTACCGCGGCCCCTCCTCGATCTCGATCTGCACCTGGCGGGCTTCCGGATCGGGTTTCTTGATCCACTCCACGTCCCGCCCTTCCAGCAAGAACGCTCCCTGGATGTGCGTGTGCCCGAAGAACGAGACGCCGGCTTCCAGGTACTCGGCCAACTCCGAGGCCGCCCGGGCCGACAGCAGGTACTCGTCCTCGTCCAGCGGGGAGCCGTGCAGGATCTGAAAGTCGCCCACCCGTATAGGCCCCTGGGGGAGCTCTCTCAGGTAGGAGAGATTCTCCACACTCAGGGCGCGTTCGGTCCACAGGGCCGCCGAGCGGGCCACCGGGTTGAACCACTCCAAGTCCTCCAGTCCCGCGCAGGCCTTGTCATGGTTGCCGCGCACCACCGCCGCGAGGTTCCGCAGCGACCATTCCACCACCCGGTTGGGATCGGCGGCGTAACCCACCAGGTCGCCGCAGCACACCGCCGCGTCGTATCCGCCCCGGGCCTCCGCCAGGACCGCTTCCAGCGCCTCCCAGTTGGAGTGAATGTCGCTGAGGATCAGGTAGCGCACAGGCGTATCAGAGCCACCTCCGGGGGCGCACCAACTCGCGCCGGAATCCCCACCGTGCCGATACCCCGCGTAACATAGATGGCGGCGGAACCCTCACGGTACACCCCGTAGGTGTACGGCGTGATGAACCGCGCGGCGCATAGATGCTGGTCGAACAGCTCCAGGGCCAGTTGGCCGCCGTGGGTATGGCCCGAAAGAGTCAGTTGATACCCCTGCCGCGCGGCCACGGGGAACACGTCCGGGTTGTGAGACAGCAGCAGGTTGACCGCGCCGGGCAGCATCCAGGCATCCGCCCCCACCAGATAAGGCTGCCGCGCGGGCTGGAAGTCCACGCCCGCCACATTCAGCACGCTCGCGCCGAACCGCAGCGGCAGCGCGCGCTGCCGCAGGAATTCGATCCCCAGACTGGCGCCACGCAGCGCCGCGTAGCTCTCAGCGCGCACATAGCCCTCATGGTTGCCGAGGCACCCTAGGATCCCGGCGTCGGCCCGGATCCTGGCCAGACGCTCGAGACAGGCCTCCAGCGGCGCGTGGCTCCAACTCACCAGGTCCCCGGTTATCACCGCCAGGTGCGGCCGCAGCGAGTTGGCCATCTCCACCGCGCGCTCCAGGTCGGATTCGCTCAGAAAAGCGCTCAGGTGGATGTCGCTCAGATGCGCCACGCGCAGGCCGTCCAGATCCTGGGGCAGGCCGGGGATGGGAATCCGCACCTCCCGAATCCGCAGACTTGTCCGCTGGACCACGATGCCGTAGGTCAGGCCGGCGAACGGCCCCGCCACCAGCGCCCCACTGGCCGCCTGGAGCCACCGGCGGCGGCTGGGATTGTAGCGCGGCAGCCGCCGCAGGAACCACAGAGCGGCCGCGCCCACAGAAGCCATCGCCCACGTCAGCGCCAGCCCGCGCAACCACAGCACCCAGGACGACGCAGGCAGCCAGCTTCCGAACCGGCGGATGCTGAAGAAGAAGCCCAGGAAGACCCATACACAGAGGACCACCGCCGCCAGCTTCACCGCCCGGCTATAGGCCGGCCGCCGCCCCGGCGGTGGCTCCAACAGCCACCGCGCCAGCAGAATCTGCGCTCCCACACCCGCCACTACCCCGACCACCTCGGGCCAGTGGCGTTCGAGACCGGACAGTATCCACGCCAGCGTGTTCATGCTTCCATGACCGCCTGAGGCGCGGCGCCCTGCCGCCTTCCTGCCGCCAGCAGCACGCCCAGCGCGCACAGATACATGGCCCCTCCCACCAGCAGGGTCTCGCGCAGCCCCAGGTAGATGCCCAAGGCGGCGGCGGCCACCGAGCCCATCACGCTGGCCGCCGCGTTCAGCGACCAGGCCCAGCGCACCGACGGCGCGTGGCGCCGCTCCAGCCGGCGCAGCCCGCACGGGAAGGGGATGCCCATCAGGAAGGCCGGCGGGGCGATCAGAACGATGCTCGCCAGAAATCGCGCCCCCAGCGGCCAGCCGATCCCTGCCTCCAACCGTCCCGTGAGCGCCGCCAGGGCCGCCACCAGCACAGCCGCCAGCCCCAGCACCACTCCCAGCCGCGCGTCCGAGCCCGCCGCGATGCGCCGGCTGAAATAACTGCCCAGCCCGCTAGCCAGCAGCATCGAGAAGATGATCACCGTCAGCGCGTAGGTCGGGTGCCCCAGGAACAGCACGAACCGCTGCACCAGCGCCACCTGGATCAGGATGTAGCCCACCCCGATGAAGATGAAGTACCACAAGTACGGCAGCACCCCGCAACGTCGCGGCAGGCGGCTCCCCAGCACCAGCCGCGGCAGCGCCAGCACCAGCGCCGTCGCCACCACGCTGACCGCCAGCAGCGCGAACAGCAGCGGCACCGCCCGGTTGATCTGGTAATCCGCGCTGCGGCGCGAGGCCCTCTTGACGAATTCCCACACGTCCCGCGGCTGCACCGTGTGGAAGAAGAACGGCCGGTTGTCGCTCACCGGCGACACGTCGTAGCGGTAGCCGCTCAGGAACGCCTGCCGGTCGCGGCTTCGCAGCAGCGCATGGAAGGGGTTGTCCGCCGGCTGATCGGGGAGGTAGACGATCTGGTATCCGCCGTCATCCGCCGCCTCGCGCAGCCGCGCCAGATCCTCCGCCGCCAA
>VFZS01000270.1 GCA_016871095.1 Acidobacteriota bacterium | reverse complement strand
CATCATTCTGCGCCAACCGGCGGCGGAGCACCCCGACGACTACTGGGACCAGGTGATGGAGACCAACCTGAACGCGCAGTTCATCCTGACCCGCGAGCTCGGCGGGCGGATGGTCGAGCGGGGCGCGGGCAAGATCATTTTCACGGCCTCGGTGCTCACCTTCCAGGGAGGCATCCTGGTGCCGGGCTATGCGGCCAGCAAGGGGGCCATTGGGCAGTTGGTGAAGGCGCTGGCCAACGAGTGGGCGGCGAGGGGCGTGCAGGTTAACGCCATCGCACCCGGCTATATCGCTACGGACAACACCGAGGTTTTGCGCAGCGACGCGGCGCGGGCGGCGGCGATTCTGGGGCGCATTCCCGCGGGGCGGTGGGGTACGCCGGAGGATCTGAAAGGCGCGGTCGTGTATCTGGCCTCCGCGGCCTCCGACTACGTGAACGGCTCCATCCTGGTGGTGGACGGCGGCTGGCTGGGAAGATAGTGGGAGGCGCTCTTATGAGATTCGCGCTGAGTCTGCTGGTGGTTCTCGGCGCGGCGGCGGGCGAGCTGCCGCGCTCGCTCTATGATGTGACGGCCTACGGCGCCAAGGGCGACGGCAAGACGCTCGCCACCGCGGCAATACAGAAGGCCATCGACGCCTGCGCCAAAGCGGGCGGCGGCACGGTGTACTTCCCGGCGGGCGATTTCCTGAGCGGGACCATCGCGCTGCGGAGTCGCGTGACATTGCACCTGTCGGCCGGGGCCACGCTGTGGGGCAGCAAGAACATCGCGGACTACAGCCCGCCGCATCTCATCTACGCCAAGGACGCAGAGAACATCGCCATCGAAGGCAGCGGCACGATCAACGGCAACGGCGACGCTTTCTGGGAGCCGGACTTCAAGCCGAAGCCGAAGCGCCCCAGCCCGCTGATCGAGCTGCAAGGCTGCCGGGGCGCGCGTATCGAGAACGTGCGCATACGCAACACGCCGGGCTGGGGCATCCATCCGCTGGAGTGCGACGGGGTGTGGATCCGCGGCATCTCGATGATCAGTGACCTGCGCGGGCCCAATACCGACGGCATCGACCCGGACTCGAGCCGCAACGTCATGATCTCTGACAGCTACATCCAGACGGGCGACGATGCCATCGTGCTGAAGACCACCGGCCGGCTGCGCATTCCGGCGCCGCCCTGCGAGAACGTCGCCGTCACCAACTGCGTGCTGGTCAGCGACGACGCCGCCCTGAAGCTGGGGACCGAAAGCCACGGTGACTTCCGGAACTGCACCTTCTCGAACTGCGCCATTTACGGCACGCGGGTGGGAGTGGCCATGTACATCAAGGACGGGGCGGTGGTGGAGAACATCCTGTTTTCGAACATTGCCATCGATACCTCGGTGGAGCTGTACAACCGCCTGACCGGAGCTAACCGCACCTGGATCGAGTACCCCATCCTGATCGACCTCGAGAAGCGGCAGGCGGACTCGCGCGCGGGCCGCATCCGCGACGTTAGCTTCAGCGACATCCGCGTCCGCGGCGAGGGGCGGGTGCTGGTGGCGGGCATGCCTGAGCAGCCGCTGGAGAATTTCACTTTCCGCAACCTGGGCCTGCGGGTGACGGGCTTCGAGCCGGTCGAGAAGCAGCGCAAGCCGCGTGGTTCGAGCCGGGTCAGCCCGGCGCCCCGCGCGCTCGATTACGCGCCGGTTCCGGCGGCGCTCGTCTTCGCTAACATGCGCGGTCTGGACCTGCGCGACGTGCGGGTGATTTGGGATGCTCCGGGCCCGGCCCAGGATCGCCACGCGCTGTATGCGGGCCGGGTCGAAGGCCTGACCGTCGAGGGCTTCGCGGGCCGGGCGGCGGGAACCCGCCTGGCCGCCATCGGGCTGGAGCAGGTGAAGGAACCCGTTCTCAGCGGCGCGGCGCAGGCCATGACCACAGGCGAGAGCTACGTCCATCTGCCCTGAGGAGTGTTGAGATGACCCGGAGAGAGTGGTTGGGAGCAGCCGGAGGCGCGGCGCTGGCCGGCGAGGGCGTTTTGAAGAGCCGCGATCCGCGCACCGGCCGTGAGGTGTGGCAGATCACCAGCGGCCCGAGCGACAGCCATAGCTGCTACTTCGAGGCGCAGCCGTTCACGCCGGATGATCGATACCTGGTCTATGCCTCGCGAAACTCCGGGGCCTGGCAGCTCCATCGCGTGGACCTGCGCTCGCACGAGCACCGCCAACTGACCCGCTGCGCGCGGCTGTCCAGCATGTCCTACTCGATGCACCCGGACGGAAAGCACGTGGTGTACCTCGACGGCACCCGCTTGTGCCGCACCGAGGTGAGCACCGGCGCGGAGAGCGAGTATCTGGACCTGGCCCGCGAGTTCCCCGCGCCGCGCTTCCAGGCGCCGGTGAGATTCCACGCGGGACGCACCTTCTCGCCGGACGGAGAATATACCGCCGCGGGTTATTCGGACGCCGGGGGCGGCCACGGCGTCGCGCTGGTGAATCTGCGCCAGGGCAAGGTCGAAAAGACCCTGGCGACGCCGCAGGGCACCGGCGGGCACACTCTGATCTGCCCCGCGGATCCTTACCTGGTGACCTACGCCCGCACGCCGGACCGCCAGAACGACATGACGCTCCCCATGGAAGAGCGCCCGCGCACCATGATCGTCAACTTCCGCACCGGCGAGATCCGTCCCTACCTCACCATGCCTTACGGGTGGCGGGCCACGCACGAGTATTGGGGCCCGCGCGGAGACCGGTTCTACTGGCACAAGAAGAAAGCGCCCGGCTGGGTGCCGGCCAGCATTTGCTCGATGAAGCGCGACGGCAGCGACTGGCAAACGCACTTCACCTCGGAGACCCTGATGCTGGGGCACTCGATGATCTCGAGCGACGGCCGCGGGATCGTCTCCGACGTGCAGAAGGCGAATGACAATCCGCTGCTGCTGATCGACGTGGCCAAGGGCAGTCATCAGGTGCTGTGCTGGCCGGACTCGACTATGAAGGACGGGCAACTGGGGCACGTGCATCCGACCTTCAGCCTGAGCGGGCGTTATGTGGCGTACACCTCGGACCGCGGGGGCGTGGCCCAGGTGTACGTTGTGCCGCTGGGGTGAGGCCGGAAACCGGGGACAGGCCGGGGTGTCCACGGAGGGACACCCAAGCCAGTCCCCGGTTTCCTCGGCGCCCTCCGCGGGTAAACTGTAGTAAAGCGCCATGCCATTCATCCATGAAGACTTCCTGTTGACGACTCCGACCGCGCGGCGGCTGTACCACCAGCTCGCCGCCGGCCAGCCCATCCTGGACTATCACTGCCACCTGCCGCCTCGGGACATCGCCGAGAACCGCCGGTTCAACCACCTTACGGAAATCTGGCTGGAGGGCGACCACTACAAGTGGCGGGCCATGCGGGCCAACGGCGTGGACGAGCGGCTGTGCACCGGCGAGGCGGAGCCTTACGAGAAGTTCCTGGCGTGGGCCAGGACCGTGCCGCACACCTTGCGCAATCCGCTCTACCATTGGACCCACCTGGAGCTGAGACGCTACTTCGGCATCGAGGAACTGCTGGACGAACACTCCGCGCCGTCCATCTGGGAACGCGCTAACGCCTCGCTGGCCACCGAGGTGCTGAGCGCCCAAGGCATCCTCGAGCAGTTTCGCGTCAAGGCGCTGTGCACCACCGACGACCCCACCGACGACCTGAGGTGGCACGCGCAGATCGCCGCCGCGGGGCTGACGACGCGCGTGTTTCCGACGTTCCGTCCGGACAAGGCGCTGAACGTGCACCAGCCGGAGGCCTTCAATGCCTGGGTGGAGAAGCTGGAGACCGCCGCCAGGACCAGCATCACCAAGCTGGCGGATCTGCTGGAGGCGCTGCGGCTGCGGCACGAGTTCTTTCACGCCCGGGGCTGCCGGCTGTCGGATCACGGGCTGAACCACTGCTACGCCGACTTCTGCGCGGAGCGGACGGCGGCTGCCATCTTCGAGGCGGCGCGCTCCGGACGGGCGGCGACGGCGGAGGAGCAGGGACGCTTCGCCGCGTTCCTGATGCTGTTCTTCGGGCGGCTGGACGCGGCCAAGGGCTGGACCAAGCAGCTTCACCTGGGCGCCCGGCGCAGCAACAACACGCGGCGGCTGCGGGAGTTAGGCCCCGACACCGGTTTCGACTCGATCGGCGACTGGCCGCAGGTGGACGCGCTGGCCGCCTACCTGGACCGGCTGGAAGAGGAAGACGCGCTCCCCAAGGTGATCATCTACAACCTGAATCCGGCGGACAACTACGCTCTGGCGGCGATGGCCGGGAACTTCCAGGACGGGCGGACTGCGGGGAAGATCCAGTTCGGCAGCGGCTGGTGGTTTCTGGACCAGAAGGAAGCCATGGAGTGGCAGATCAACGCGCTGTCCAACGCGGGTTTGCTGTCGCGCTTCGTGGGCATGCTCACGGATTCGCGGTCCTTCATGTCCTACCCGCGGCACGAGTATTTTCGCCGCGTGCTGTGCAACCTGATTGGACAGGACATCGAGAACGGGGAGATCCCGGACCGCGATGAGCTGGTCGGCCCCATGATTGAGAACATCTGCTACGAGAACGCGCGGCAGTACCTGGGGCTGGACCTTTGAGCTGACCGCTCGCTAGCGCTCGCGGCTCGGCCAGAGGCGGGGAATGCCGTAACCGAGCCACGAGCGTCAGCGAGTGGTCCGCACCGTGGATTACATCTCAAGCTTCCTGGCGCCCGCGTTCCAGCGTGCGCGCCGGCCCTGCCGCAGCGACAGATTGGCCAACTGCACCACCAGCGCGGACTGGAAGCCGAGGGCCATGGGCGCGGTGGGCGTCTGCCGCGTGCGGATGCACTCCAGGAAGTTGCTTACGCCCACGTGCACGATGTTCTTTGATCGCTTCTCCGCCTCGACCAGTTCGACGCCCTGCTCCGGCGTGGCGATCAGGACCGCCTGGATGTCCTTGTCCTCGAGCAACTGCTTATAGTTGCGGTAGGCCTTGGGACGGTGGCCCGGCGTCATGGCCGCGGTCGAGAGCGCCTTTTCGAGGTTGCGCTCATAGACGTCGCAGATGGCGCCCACGCGCACGCCGGGCTCCTTCTGGAACACCGTCATCACAAACGTGCCCCGCCCCCCCGCTGCCGATGACACCCAGCAGGACCTGGTCGGAAGCGGCGGCCGCCAGCGCCGCGCCGCCGGAGACGAAGAACACTCTGCGGTTCATGGCCTTGATGGTAGCGCAGCCCTTCTCGCAGAATGGGGACAGTTTGAGGCATGGCGGTGACCGCCACCCGCGAGCATGAAAACCCTGGGACAGGCCGGGGCGTCCACGGGGGGACGCCCTAACCAGTCCCGGGTTTTCAAGAGAGCCTGATCCGTCCCCGTTTCTTGCGCCGCCGATAAGATAGGGGCAGGTCAGGCTGACCCCTTTTTCACGGAGCGTTACCGCGCGGCGGCTTCGGCCCACTGCGCGGGGGCTTGCCAGCCGGCGGGCGCCTGGGCGGCGAAGCGGACGCCGTTGTAAGGATGCTGCGCGCGCCACCGGTCGATTCTGCCGCTCAGGTCGCTGACCACCTCGGGGAACCGCGGCGCGTGGTTGTTCTCTTCCTTCGGATCTTCCGCGATGCGGAAAAGATGATCGCGCGTAACGCCGTCCTGGCGTGAGATCTCGCGCACCAGCTTCCACTCCTTGTGAAAGACGGCGTACCAGACCGTGTACTGGGACTCGGTGACGAAGAAGAGATCCTCGCGCGGCTCGGCGCGCCCATCGCGGATGGGGAGCCACAGATTCCGGCCGTCGAAGGGCCGCTTGTTGCGCGGCCGGACCTCGGCGGCGGCGGCCAGAGTCGGGAACAGGTCGAGCACGGTCATTGTTTGTGAAGAGACGCCCGGCTTCAGGCGGGCGGGCCAACGCAGAATGGCGGGCACGCGGATGCCGCCCTCGAAGGTGGTGTTCTTGGCGCCCCGCAGTGGGGCGTTGCGGGCGCCCTGGCCGGTCGGGCCGCCATTGTCGCTGAAGAACAGCACCATGGTGTTGTCGGCCATCCCCGATTTGTCGAGCGCCGCCAGCACGCGGCCGACACCCTGGTCCAGGGAATCGACCATGGCGGCGAAGGTGCGCCGCCTGGGATCCGTGATGGAAGCGTACTTATCGAGGAGCGCCTGGGGGGCCTGTAGCGGTGTATGCGGAGCATTGAAGGGCAGGTAGAGAAACAGCGGCCGGTTGCGGTCGCGGTTCTCGATCAGGCGCGCGGCTTCTCCGGCGAGGAGGTCGGTCGAGTAGCCCTCCTCGCGCACGCTTCGGCCGTTGCGGTGCCAGTCCAGGCCGCCGTCGCGAATGTGGGTGTAGTAGTCGATGGCGCCGTTGACGTGGCCGTAGGCATGGTCAAAGCCGCGGGCATTGGGCATGAAGCTGGCCCGCGCGTGGCCCAGGTGCCACTTGCCCGTGATGGCCGTCGAGTAGCCGGCCGCCTTGAAGCTCTGCGGCATCAGGTGCTCCTCGAGCGGTACGCCGTAGCTGCTCCAGGGCCGTATGACCGAGTAGGCTACGCCCAGGCGCATAGGCGAGCGTCCGGTCATCAAGGCGCTGCGCGTGGGCGAGCATAGCGGGTAGGAGTAGAACCGCTCGAAGCGCACGCCCTGGGTGGCCAGGCGGTCAAGGTTCGGCGTCCGGATCTCGCTGCCGTGAAAACCGACATCGGCCCATCCGAGATCGTCCGCCAGGATAATCACCACGTTGGGCGGCGCGGCGGTGGCGGGGCGCGCGGCCGCGGCTGCGGTTACTCCGAGAAAGTCTCTGCGTTTCATGATGGGTTGCATCTCCGATCATACTACCGGCCGGGCGGCCCGCCGCGATGATAAGATTCTGAGGTATCCAACGCGCCGCAAGGAGGAACGGCCATGCTCATCGTGCAGGTCCATGCTCACGTGAAGCCCGACTGCGTCGAGGCCTTCAAGGAAGCCACTGTGGCGAACGCGCGGAACAGCGTCGAGGAGCCGGGCGTCGCCCGCTTCGACGTGATCCAGCAGGCGGACGATCCGGCCCGCTTCATCCTGGTGGAGGTCTACCGCACGCCCGAGGCTCCCGCGCAGCACAAGGAAACCGCGCACTACCAGAAATGGCGGGACGCCGTGGCCCCCATGATGGCGGAGCCGCGCACCAGCGTGAAGTACGCCAACCTGTTCCCGCCCGATGAAGGCTGGTGAGCCGGCCATGCGTTTCGAGTTCGCCACCGCGGCGCGGATCGTGTTCGGCGCGGGCGCCCTGCGCGAGGTGGCGCCGGCGGCCCGATCCATGGGCCGGCGGGCGCTGCTGGTGCTGGGCTGTCCCCGGGAGCTGGCCGCGCCGGTGATCAGGGATATGGACTGCCGCGAGGTGCTGGTCGCGGGTGAGCCTACGCTGGACCTGGTGCGGGAGGGGACGGAACTGGCGCGCCGCGAAGGGTGCGACGTGGTGATCGGCATGGGCGGCGGCAGCGCCATCGACGCGGGGAAGGCCATCGCG
>VFZS01000269.1 GCA_016871095.1 Acidobacteriota bacterium | reverse complement strand
TCGCCCGGCCGGGCGTCAGCGACAACATCTTCCTGGGCGGCAACCCGCCCTTCCAGCCCATGGTTTCCGTCTCCACCGGGCTGGCTGACAACCCGGCCGGCGGCAGACCTTCCGCCTTCCCGCAGTTCTTTATGACCTCCGATCCTATATTCAAGATCGCGCAGGGCTACAACTGGAGCGTCACCGTGCAGCGGGAGGTGGGCTTCAACACCATCGTCGAAGTGGGCTACGTCGGGCGCGTGGGCCTGTTCCTGGAGCGCGAGCGCGACATCAACCAGTTGCCCACCGGCACCCTGTTCAGGCCCGAGAACCGGGGCATCAACACCGACGTGCTGCGGCCCTATAAGGGCTTCGCCATGATCCCGCTGGGCGAGATGGCCGCGCGCTCCGAATACAACGGCCTCCAGCTCGAGGTCAGCCGGCGCTTCAGCCGGGGCCTCAGCTACGGCTTCGCCTACACCTTCTCCAAGAGCCTCGACAACGCTTCCGGGCGCCGCGAGCGGCCCTTCGACTCGTACGACGACAAGAGCTACTGGGGGCCCTCCGGCTTCGACACCCGCCACATCGCCGTGATCAACTTCATCTACGAGGTGCCGTTCCTGAGAGGCCGCAATGACCTGGCCGGCAAGCTCCTGGGTGGCTGGTTGCTGACCGGTGTCACGCAGTTCCAGACCGGCACCCCGGTGACGGTGGGGACCAGCGAGGACATCGCCGGGATCGGCCGCTCCGACGGTGTGCCCTGGAACGTCAACGGCGACACCAAGCTGCCTCGCGGCGAGCGCCGGTTCTCCGAGGGCGCCGCGGACAGCAACTTCTGGTTCCGCACCAAGAACGCCGACGGCAGCGCCATCTTCACCAAGCCCGCGAACGGCACCTGGGCCAACCAGACCAAGAACAGCCTGCCCTTCTACAACGTGGGCTTCCAGAACTGGAACGTGGCCATTTACAAGGACTTCGGCATTACTGAGACCCACAAGCTCCAGCTCCGCGCCGAGCTCTACAACTGGCCCAACCACCCCAACTGGGGCGGCGTCAGCACCGGCCCGACCAGCGCCACCTTCGGCAAGATCACCAGCAAATCCAGCGAGCGCGTCATCCAGCTCGTGGCTCGCTACAACTTCTAAGCTTCACCACCCCGCCGGCCGCGGAGCTGGCCGCCTTGCGGCGGTCCAGCGCCGTCCATGCCCGGTGTATTTCCGGCCTGCCCGGCCCCGTGCCGGGCGGGCCGTTTTTTTTCACGCCGCCCTCCCTTTCCACCTCGCTTCCTGGTATGATTGGGTTCTCCAGGGTTCCTGTCCGGGCGAAGGGGCGATCTGGAACAACGGGATGATGATCACCGACCGTGAGGGATGGCGCCAGCAGTGGGAGGGTGTCTGCTGGCAGTCTTATGCGGGTTTGGCCGAGGGTGTCTTCCACCTGGGCGACCTGCAACAGGCAGCTTGGCTGCTGGAGAAGGCCGCACAGCACTGCGAGGATGCCGGCCCGCACAGTCTGTTGTCGGCCCGGACCCTCCACAAGCTCGGCGAGCTGTTCTGTTCCCAAGGCGAGTTGGTCCGCGCCGAGCGGGTGCTCGGGCGCGCCCTGGAAGCCCTGGAAGCGGTGTTGGGCGAGGGACATCCCGATACCGGCCCCGTGCTCTTCAACCTGGCCGGCATCCATCTGCAACGCGAGCGGTATGGCGAGGCGGAGCGCTTCTATCTGCGGGCCCAGGCCGTCTGGGCCAAGTCCCTCGGCCCCGACCATCCCCAGGTGGCGCTGTGCTGGGCGAACCTGGGCGAGACTTGCATGGCCCAGGACCGCCCACACGAGGCTCTGTTCTGCCTGCGCCGCGCCTTGAGCATCCAGCAGGCAGCTCTGGGGCACCTCGACTGGTACGTGGCGGTGACCCTCGACAAGCTGGGCCGCTTCTACATGGGCCAGGAGCGCTACAACGAGGCTGCTCCGCTGTTCTGGCGGGCTCTCGAGATCAAGCGAAGCCAACTGGGCGACCAGCATGTCGCCGTGGCCGCCGCGCTGGAGCGCTTGGTGGACCTGTTTCGCCTCCAGCGCAAGTACCACGAGGCGCAGCCCTTGTGCCAGCGAGCGCTGGCCATTCTCGAGAAGGCGCTCGGTCCCAAGCACCCCAAGGTGGCCTGGTGCCTCCACCGCCTGGCGTTGCTCCACCAGGGGCTGGCCCAGTTCAGTGGCGCTGAACCGCTGTACGTCCGCGCCCTGGGCATCCTGGAACAGGAGTTCGGCTGGCGGCATCGGGAGACGGCCCGGGTGCGCCGCGACTACGCGGAATTGCTGCGGGCCCTTAACCGGGAGCAGGAAGCCACCCAGCACGAAGCCCGCCTCAAGGGAGTCCTGCCTCTGCGCTGGGCGGTCGCCCCCCACTCGGCATCCTAGTCCCTTCGGGAATCACGCCCGCATTCCAGCTATGGCTGGACCTCGAGCCGGGCGGCTGACAGGCCTGATCCCACTTGGTGTTGCCATTCAGATGCCCGGATAAGCCTACTGCCGGTCGGCGGGTTCGGTGGGGCGAGCGTCCACCGCGGTCACTGAATGCCGGCGTGGTAGCGCTGGAGGGATTGGACCGAGCCGCCGCTGGCGAGGGGCTGCGCAGCGACACGGGGCGCTTGGTCAGGCCCTCAACGTGCGGACCAGTAGCCGGGGCGGCGCTTCTGGTGGGCCCCGGCGACGATGATGATCTCGTGGGGGTCAGCCCTGAAGAACAGGTTGTATGGAAACCGCCGAAGCACCAGGCGCCGGGTTCCGTGTTCAGCCGCTGGGTAGCGCATTGGCGCTTCGGCGATCCGGGACACCGCCGCAACTATCTCCTGTTCGAAAGCGATCGCGCTTAGCGGGCTGCGCTCGTCGTACCAGAGGCGCGCTTGACGGAGTTCGTCCCGAGCCGCCGGATGGAAGCTAACGGTCATTTCGCCGGCCGAACACTTCCGCCCGCACCTCTTCCCAGGGGATGGTTTCGACAGTTCCGGCTTCGATCTCGGCCACGCGCCGCGCGATCTCTTCCGACCAGGCCGCTTCAACGTCCGGTTCCGGCGCCGGCTCCAGGGACTCGATGAGCAGCCCGGCCAGCGTGGCGCGATCCCCCTCTGGCAACTGCGCGGCCTCTCGGAACAGCTCGACGACGTTGCGTGACATCAGCTTCATTGTAGCGCCGGCACTAGCAGAGGGGGGACAGGCAGCCCTGTCCACTGGGGGGCAGGGTAGCCTGTCCCCGGTCTCACTGAATCCCGGCGTGGTAGCGCTGGAGGGATTGGACGGAGCCGCCGCCGGCGGCGCGGCGGGCGGCGATGCCCTTGGCGGCGGCCACCGCCCCGGCCAGGGTGGTCACATACGGCACCTTGTACTTGATGGCGTTCTTGCGGATGTAGGAGTCGTCCAGCTCGCTTTCCTTGCCCGCCGGGGTGTTGAACACCAGGTGGATCTCGCGGTTCATGATGAAGTCCACGATGTGGGGCCGGCCCTCGTGCATCTTGTTGATCACCTGAACGGGGATGCCGTGCTGGGCCAGGCAGGCCGCGGTACCCCGGGTGGCCAGGATCTTGAAGCCCAGCTCGGCGAACTGCCGCGCCGGCTCGATCACCGCGGGGCGGTCGCGCCCGGCCACCGTGATGAGCACCGTGCCCTCCAGCGGCAGCGCCGACTGCGTGGCTTCCTGCGCCTTGAAGAAAGCCTCGCCGAAGGTGCTGGCCAGCCCGAGCACCTCGCCGGTCGAGCGCATCTCGGGGCCCAGCACCGGGTCAACCTCGGGCAGCATGTTGAAGGGGAAAACCGATTCCTTCACCCCGTAGTGCGGAATGCGGCCGTGCTTCAGGCCCAGCTCGCTGAGCTTGCGGCCGAGCATGAGCTGGGTGGCGATCCGGGCCATCTGGATGTTGCAGACCTTGGACACCAGCGGCACGGTGCGCGAGGCGCGGGGGTTGGCTTCCAGCACGTACACGGTGTCGTTGGCGATGGCGTACTGCATGTTCATCAGGCCCACCACCTTCAGCTCCAGCGCGATGCGCCGCGTATACTCCTGGATGGTCTGGAGGTGGCGGGTGGGAATGCTGACCGGCGGGATCACGCAGGCCGAATCGCCCGAGTGCACCCCGGCGTACTCGATGTGCTCCATCACCGCGGGCAGGAAGACGTCCGTGCCGTCGGAGATAGCGTCGGCTTCGCACTCGATGGCGTTCTCGAGGAACTTGTCGATGAGGATGGGCCGCTCGGGCGTTACGTCCACCGCGGCGGCCATGTAGTGGCGCAGCATCTCCTCATCGTGGACCACTTCCATGCCGCGGCCGCCCAGCACATAGGAGGGCCGCACCATCAACGGGTAGCCGATGCGCCGGGCCACTTCGACGGCCTGCTCGACGCTGACCGCCATGTCGGAGGCCGGCATGGGGAAGCCCAGGCGCGCCATCACCTGGCGGAAACGGTCGCGGTCCTCGGCCAGGTCGATGGTCTCGACCGAGGTGCCCAGGATCTTCACTCCCGCCGCCGCCAGCTCGCCCGCGATATTCAGCGGCGTCTGCCCGCCGAACTGCACAATGACGCCCGCGGGTTTCTCCTTCTCGTAGATGCTCAGTACGTCCTCGACGGTGAGCGGCTCGAAGTACAGCTTGTTGGAGGTATCGTAGTCCGTCGAGACGGTCTCGGGGTTGCAGTTGACCATGATCGACTCGTAGCCAGCGTCGCGCAGCGCGAAGGCCGCGTGCACGCAGCAGTAGTCGAACTCGATGCCCTGGCCGATGCGGTTGGGCCCGCCCCCCAGCACCATGACCTTCTTGGGGTTCTCGCTGACCGGCACGCGGTCCGGGGCGTTGTAGGTGGAGTAGTAGTAGGCCGCATTCTCGACGCCGCTCACCGGCACCGCGTCCCAGGCCTCGACCACCCCCAGCCGCGTGCGCTGCCTCCGGATCTCGCCCTCTTCCAGGCCCAGCAGCTTGGCCAGATAGCGGTCCGCGAAGCCGTCCTTCTTGGCGCGGGTGAGCAGTTCATCCGGCAGCGGCCCGCCGCGGAAACGGAGAATCTCCTCCTCCAGCTCCACCAACTCCTTCATCTGCTGGATGAACCAGGGCTTGATGTGGGTCTTACGGTAGAGCAGGTCCACCTCGGCGCCCTTGCGCAGGGCCTCGTACATGATGAACTGGCGCTCGCTGGTGGGCCATGCGAGCATTTCCAGGAGCTGCGGCAGCGTCTTCTGATTGAAATCCTTGGCGAAGCCCAGCCCGTGGCGGCCGTTCTCGAGCGACCGTATGGACTTCTGAAACGCTTCCTTGTACGTCTTGCCGATGGACATGACCTCGCCCACGGCGCGCATCTGGGTGCCCAGCTTGTCCTCGGCGCCGCGGAACTTCTCGAAGGCCCAGCGCGCGAACTTCACCACCACGTAGTCGCCGGAGGGCGTGTACTTCTCCAGCGTGCCGTCGCGCCAATAGGGGATCTCATCCAGGGTGAGGCCGGAGGCCAGCTTGGCCGACACCAGGGCGATGGGGAAGCCCGTAGCCTTGGAGGCCAGCGCCGAGGAGCGCGAGGTGCGCGGGTTGATCTCGATGACCACCACGCGCCCGGTGGCCGGGTCGTGCGCGAACTGGATGTTGGTGCCGCCTATGACCTGGATGGCCTCGACGATTCGGTAGGAGTAGTCCTGGAGCTTGCGCTGGAGCTCCTCCGAGATGGTCAGCATGGGCGCGGTGCAGTAGGAATCGCCGGTGTGTACGCCCATGGCGTCCACGTTCTCGATGAAGCACACGGTGATCATCTGGTTCTTGGCGTCGCGGACGACCTCCAGCTCCAGCTCCTCCCAGCCCAGCACCGACTCCTCGACCAGAATCTGCTTCACCATGCTGGCGGCCAGTCCGCGGCTGGCTATGACGCGCAGCTCCTCAACGTTGTAGACCAGCCCTCCGCCGGTCCCGCCCAAGGTGTAGGCGGGCCGTATGACCACCGGGTAGCCCAACTGGGCGGCGATGCGCTCGGCCTCTTCGACCGAGTAGGCCGGGGCGCTGCGCGGCATCTCGATGCCCAGGCGGGCCATGGTTTCCTTGAACGCCACGCGGTCCTCGCCACGCTCGATGGCGTCCACCTGAACCCCGATGACCTTTACGCCGTAGTTGTCGAGCGCGCCCGTGCGGGCCAGCTCGGCGCACAGGTTCAGCCCGGTCTGGCCGCCCAGGTTGGGCAGCAGGGCATCGGGGCGCTCCTGCTCGATGATCCGCACCATGCTCTCCAGGTTGAGCGGCTCGATGTAGGTGGCGTCGGCCATGCCCGGGTCGGTCATGATGGTGGCGGGGTTGGAATTGGCCAGCACGATCTGGTAGCCCAGGCTGCGCAAGGCCTTGCAGGCCTGGGTGCCGGAGTAGTCGAATTCGCAGGCCTGGCCGATGACGATGGGGCCGGACCCGATGATCATGACTTTCCTGATGTCGTTTCGCTGGGGCATGGTAAAGACCGGGTACAGAGGGTAAACAGCCATTATCGCGGATTGCGGGCCGCTGCGCGAGTGGCGCCTTGGATCACCGCGGGCTCTGAATCACCGCTGGGGGCATGCCCCGCGGTTAGCTCTGCCCCAGGAACCTTTGACCGCCGCTGCGCCGCATAGGCGCGCTGCCACCGCGGCTAGCGGTGGCGGGGACGACGGGACTCGAACCCGCGCTAGAGTCTCCGCTGCACACCCTTTCCAAGCGTGCCCCTTCACCCGCTCGGCCATCTCTCCGGGCTGGACGGAGGGCGGGGCGAGGCGGGCTCAGTGCTTCAGGGCGAGAAAAGGAAAGCGCCCTCCGAAGAGGGCGCCGCTTTCGGTCGCTTCTCAGCGTTGCCGTACGCAAGCGGCTGCTTATTAGGATTTGTGGCAGCCGCCGCTTGGATACACTCGACTTCATTATACTAGGGAAGTCCGCAATTGCAAGGGGAATGCGCATATGGAATGCGAAATTACGCGGTACAGGCTTGGTTTGGATATTGGGAGCAATTCGGTAGGCTGGGCAGCCGTGCGAGTGGAGGATGGCAAAGCGCGCGGCATGCTCCGTTGCGGAGTTCGTATCTTCCCCGCAGGAGTGGAAGGCAGTCCGGAGCAGATCGAACAGGGCCGGGAGGAATCCCGGGCGGCTAAGCGCCGGCAGATGAGGCTAATGCGGCGGCAGACGGACCGGCGCCGGCGGAGGCTCAAGCGGGTCTACGGCCTACTGGCGTCCTGGGGGCTTCTGGCGGAGGGCGAGACCAGTGCGGCACGGGGCAGAGCGCTCGAAGCCCTGGATCGGGAGCTGGCAGCGCGGTACCCGGAAACGAGCATGCCTCCGTACTACTTGCGAGCTCGCTCACTCGACCACAAGCTAGAGCCTGTGGAACTGGGGCGCTGCCTCTACCATCTGGCGCAGCGCCGGGGGTTTCTAAGCAACCGAAAGGTCCGGTCCCGCGAAAGCGAAGAGGATCGCGGGAAGGTCAAGAGGGGCATCAGCCAGTTGTGGGCGGCGATTGAGGCCAGCGGCGCGCGGACCTTGGGCGAGTACC
>VFZS01000268.1 GCA_016871095.1 Acidobacteriota bacterium | reverse complement strand
TGCCTGCCTGGCGGGCAAGCCGTTCACCGTCGTTCTCGTCACGCAATCCCAGGACAGCAACTTTGGGATTTGTGGCAATGCCGCGAATGGCTCGGGCGGCATCCCGCGCCTGTATCTGACGCGAGGCACGTTCAACTATGACCGGCTGGAGGACTCGGTTCCCGTCGGCGCCGGCCCGGGCAGTCCCGCCGTGACGGTTTACCAGCACAACGGCCAGAAGACCGCCTCGGCCCGTGTCAATGGACGCCCCAGCGGAGAACGCGACGACCTGCCGCTCGTCAAGGAGTTCGGCGGCGGCAGCCTCGCCATTCCCTTCTGGAGCGGCAGCGCCAACCATTCAGGTGAGATAGGCGAGATCATCGCCTACGACCGCCAGCTAACCGCCGCGGAGATCGAGGCGGTTGAGGAAGACCTCGCTGTCCGTTACAGCATCGGCGCCCGTCTTCGTTGGCGCTAGACGCCGTTTGGCGTGGCCGCGCCTGGCGGCCCGAATGGGTTCTGGTTGCGGAAAGACCCCGTAGCTGAAGTCGCCAGACTTCAGCCCGCCCCCGTAGGCTTTTGGGCGGGGATCCCGATCCGCCCAGAAGGCAGACCATGAGCATGGCCAGCGATGACTGGCAGAGGAGGAAGCCGCAGTGAATGGCATCGTTGACTTTCACGCCCATCTGGGCAAGGCAATTCACGGCTACCCGCCATTGACCGTGGAGAAGCTCCTGCGCTTCATGGCCGCGCGCGACATCGAGTGGTCGGTCGTGCTGCCGCTGGTGCATCCGGAGGAGGAGCACTACTACTACACCACCGAGCAGGCGCTGGCGGACTGCGCCCGTCACCCCGACCGGCTCATTCCCTTTGCCAACATTGACCCCCGCCGCAGCCCGAACGACGGCCACTACGACTTCGTGAATGGCTACATGGAAGGCTTTGTGACCATCGCGCTGATTCGCGACATGGGCCTGCCGGCCGACGTCGAGCGGGCCGTCTTCCGGGGCAACGCCGAGCGCATGCTGAAGCTGTGAGCGACTGATCCCCCGGAAGCCCGTGAGAACACGAGGAGACAACAACATGAGTATCAGCATGACCAGTATCTGGCTGTTCTTGATTGCGGCCCTGCTGGGCCTGACCGGAGTCAGCGCTGCACAACCCCAGGACATCGAGTGGGGCATCGCCGGCGAGTTACAGCACTCGCTGCGGCCGCCGGATGGGATGATGTATCCCGGCGAGATGAAGCTGGCCGGGCCGCGGACGATCGCGGTTGGTGAACCATTTCGCTGCTGGCTCAGGGCCGTCCCGCCGGCAGTGCTGAGCACCTACGACGGGGTCTACCGGAAGCCGGACCTGCGCCCGGAGCTGATCGTGGAGTTGCAGGACGCCCGGGGGAAAGTCCTGGCCACAAAGCGGCCGTCCTTCTCGCAGGCGACGTTGCTCAAGGGGGGCCATCCGGCCTACTACGACGTCTTCTGGCAGGCCCTGCCCCTGGCGGCCACCGGCCTCCCGCCGGGCGAGTATGGGGTGGTGGCCACGATGATGACCGAGGGCCGCATACCGTTCAACCGCGTCGAGAAGCGGCTGCGGGTGCTGTCGGCGGCGGAGATGAAGCAGGCCCCGTCGCAGGAGCTGACGCCGCAGGCGCTCGCCGCGGCGGCGGGGCTGGCAGTGATGGGGATCGAGGGCGCACCCCTCGGCGCCCCGGGCGAAGCCGTACTCCTTCCCGCCGGCAAGAGCCTGCAGGTCGCACTGCCGGGCCGGGGGCGGGTGGCAGTCTATGGGCTGTCTCTGGTCCCCTCGCCCGAGTTCACCGCCACGGTGGGCGGCACCACGCGCCAGGTGCCGGCTGTGAAGGACACGGGCTATCTGTTGCGGGAGCGGTTCCTCGGCGTTGGGCAGGGCGGGGCCGACAAGCTGCAGATCGAGGCCAAGTCAGGGCCCTTGCGGCTGGCTGGGGTACGGGTGGAGCCGCTGGACCAGAAGGTGTCGCTGGCGCCCCGGCCGGGCAACGGCGGCAAGGCCCTGGTCGTGAACAATGACGGCGGCAGTGAGGGCTTCTATAGTCCCTCGTGGGATCCAAACCAACTGCCGGAAGTGGTAGAACGCTACCAGGGCTCCGATGTCTCGCAGTTCGAGTTCTCCACCAACCTCGGGGAGATGGCCAATTACCGCAGCCGCTACGTGGACTTCTACGGCGAGAGGGTCAAGGAGTGGCCCACCAAGGGCTATGAGGCCCAGCGGCGTCACTACCTCTACCTGGACCAGCATGAGCCCCGCCTGTTCCCCTGGCTCGCCAGGCGCAGTCGGGAGATCGGTCTCGTCTTCTGGGGCTCCCAGCGGATGAACGCGGACTACGGCGGCCATCCGGAATACTCAGAGCTCTTTCATAGCCGCTTCCAGAAGGAGCATCCGGAGATGCGGGTGCTGCACTCGCCCAGGCAGGCCACGCCTTCGTTCTACCTGAGCTATGCCCACGCGGCGGTGCGGGAGCGGCGCATCGGCGTGCTGCGGGAACTGGTCGAGTTCGGGTGCGAAGGCGTGAACCTGGACTTCTGCCGCTATCCCAACGTGCTGGGCTACGAGGCGCCGATGCCGGAGCTGTTCCGGCAGGCGCATGGCGCGGATGGCACCGAGGTGCCCTTCGATGACCCGCGCTGGATCAAGGTGCGGCAGCGGGTGATGAATGGCTTCATGCGCGAGGTCAGGGCGGCCATGACCGCCGAGGGGCGCAAGCGCGACCGCCCGGTGCGGATCTCGGTGCGGCTGCCGGCCACCAAGTATGAGACCTTCGGCTTCGATCCCCAGACCTGGGTACGCGAGGGGCTGGTGGACACGCTGATTCCTGCCTTTCCCGGGCCTGAGCGCTGGTTCGATATCGAGCCGTGGATCGCCATGGCCAAGGGCGCCGAGGTCGAGATCTGGCCCGGCGCCGAGTTCTATTTTCACGAGACCGCCAGCGCGGAATTGACCGACAAGGACGTCGCCCGGGGTATCAAGCCCGGGGCGCAGTTCTGGCTGAAGCGGTCGGACTACCTGCGCCGGGCGGCGGAGGCCTATGCCGCCGGAGCCCAGGGGTTCTACATGTTCAACGCCTGGGACAAGCGCCATGTGGCGCTGGTCCGCGGCATCTCCGACCCGGTCTTCGTGGCCCACTGGCGGCGCCACCTCGACCCGGAGAACCTGACTTCCGAGATCGCCACGGACCAGGCCCGGCAGGCCTTCCGGGCCCGTCGCCAGCAGACGGCGCGCCGCCGGCGCCGGCTCATCTTCAACAACGACGCGGACGACGCCCGGACGATTCCCAAGAGCCAGCCGGCCACCGCCGAGAGCCTGCTCGCCCGCCGGACCACCGCGCTGGTCGGTTCGCAGGTGGACTCGCTCTTCTACTGCTCGCTCTGCGGGCCGAAGAGCTTCCACCCCAGCAAAGTGAGCGAGACTTACACCAACCCGATGGACCTGTATGCCGACTACTACGGCAAGGACAGCCCGGAAGGCAAGTACTTCGCACAGGTCAAGAACATTGTTCCGGACTTGATCGCCCAGGGGAGTGACCCGCTGAAGGTGATGGTGGAGTTCAGTCGCGCCCACAACCTCGAGATCTTCTGCTCGATGCGCATGAACGACACCCACGACGGGGCGCACCGGCCCGACAAGCCCTATCCGGACTGGCCCAAGTTCAAGCAGGAGCATCCCGAATATCTGGCGGGTTCCCTGGAGAAGCGCCCGCGCCACGGGCAGTGGACCGCCTATGACTACGGCCAGGCAGGGCTGCGCGACCGCAAGTTCCGGCGCCTGGAGGAAGCCTGCCAGAACTACGACGTGGACGGCATCGAGCTGGACTTCTTCCGGCACGGTGTGCTGTTCAAGAGCGTGGCCTGGGGCGGCAAGGCGAGCGCCGAAGAGCTGGACATGATGACCGACCTGATCCGCCGCCTCCACCGGATGACCGAGGAAGAGGGCATGAAGCGCGGCAAGCCGCTCCTCATCGCGGTGCGTGTCCCCGACTCGGTCGAGTACTGCCGGGGGATCGGGCTGGACATCGAGCGCTGGCTGCGCGAGGGCCTGGTGGACATCATGACCGCCACCTGCTACTTCCGGCTCAATCCGTGGGAGTATAGCGTGGAACTGGGGCACCGCTACGGGGTGCCGGTGTATGCGAGCCTGAGCGAGTCGCGGGTCAACGAGAAGGTGGAGGGCAAGGACGGTGAGTTCACCCGCCACTGGAACCTTGAGAGCTACCGGGCGCGGGCCATGGAAGCCTGGCAGGCCGGTGTGGACGGGATCTACATGTTCAACTTCTTCAACCCCAACAAGCCGGAGTGGCGTGAACTCGGTGACCCCAAGACGCTCGCGGGCCTCGACAAGCTCTACTTCGTGACCACGCGCAACTGGTCGCCGGGCCATTGGCTGGCCGGGGGCGAGGCGCTGCAGAACCGGACGATCCTGACGCCGGCGAACTCCCGGCAGATCAGCCCCGGCGCCCCGGCGGTGCTCGATCTGCGGTTCGGCGATGACCTGCGGGAGGGTGCCGCGGGCGGCAAGCCCCCGACGCTGTCCCTCCACCTGCGGGTCCAGGGCCTGAAGGAGGCCACCGGAGCCGAGGTGAGGCTCAACGGCCAGCGGCTCGAGAACGGCACGCTGACCGGGGACCGGCTGGTCTATCCTGTCGCGCCGGCGCTGGTGCGCCGCGGCGCGAACCGCGTCGAGGTGGCGACAGCAGCGGAAGGCGACCTCGCGAAGGCCTGGAGGCTCTACGACATGGTCCTGGCCCTGCGCTACAAGTGACGGTCAAGAAGGAAGCAGTCTATCGAGTGAAAGGAATTGCTCTCATGACGCGCAGACTAGCTGCTGTCTTTCCCGCCACCCTTCTGCTGGTGGCCCTCCCCTCGCTGCTATGGAGCGCCGAACCTCCCGTGGTGGGGGGTCAGGCCGCGCCCGCCGGCGGAACGACGTTCTTCCGCCACGCGACCTTTGCTGATTTCGCCCAGGGCAGCCTGTCGTCGGCCGGCACCGGCCTGTATCTGGCCCGCAAGGGGGACCGGGGCGAGATCCGCTTTGTCAACCGCTTCGACTACAACGACGACGGCTTCCCCGAGGTGGTGGCGGTCAATGACCACAACCACTATGACACCACCCCGGCGATCCTGTACCGCTGGACAAAGGATGGGGCGCTCCTGTCGCTGAGGCCGCCCGTGGCCGATGACCGGCCGGGCTATGAGGTCCTGGAGCACTACGTCCGCGCCCGGCAGCAGGCGACCTTGCTGCCGGTGCTGGGAGGTCTCTCGACCGCCGTGGGCGACTTCAACGGCGACGGGTTCGCGGACATCGCGCTCTCCGGGTTCGTCCACGGCTGGAACGCCGAGCCCTACCCGCTGGTGCTCTACACCGGCGGCCGCAAGGGCTTCGATCCGGGCAAGCCCATCCTCTGGCCGGCCGGGTTCTACACCGGTATTGCGGCTGCGGACCTCGACGGCGACGGCTGCGCGGACCTGATCGCGACCCGTCGCGATGGGGAGTACACCACGCGGGCCAATGTGCTTCTGCCCCGTGCCGAGCGCCTGGCTGCCGCGTCGGCGGGCGCCCGGACGGCGCTCGTCTTCTTCGGCAGCCGCAAGCTCACCAAGCCGCCCCGGACCAGGGAACTGGAAGCTCTATACGCCTTGGACGCGGCCGCGGCCGACCTCGACGGCGATTCCCATCCGGACGTGGTCCTCTACGAGGCCGGGAGGGATGCCGGCGTGCGCATCCACCTGGCCGGACCGGACCGCGGCTTCTCGGGGCAGGGCGCCCTGATCGAGGTGGGCAACAACGCGCCCTGGGGTTTCGCCCAGCGCAAGCTACACCTGGCTGACCTCAACGGGGACGGGGTCAGGGACATCGTCGTGCCGACGAAGGACGAGTTGGTCATCCTCTGGAACGACGGCAAGGGAGGTTTCGCCGCCGACCGCAAGGCCAGCGTGGCCATCCCCGGCGTCTATGCGACGGCCGCGGGCGATTTCAACGGCGACGGCAAGCGGGACCTCGCCGTGGCTGTCTACCAGGCCGGCACCGGCCAGCCGGACGGCAGTTGGGTCCTGATGAACAACGGCAAAGGCATCCTGGAGTGGGAGACGGTCCTCGCGCCCACGCAGCGCGCCTACGGGGCAGCGGCGGCCGACATCAATGGCGACGGCCGCGACGACGTCGTCTTTGCCCGGTACGTCGACCCCGTGACCGGGTCCTACGATGCCAACTCGGTGGTCTACTGGGGCGGCTCGCACGCCATTCAGCCTGGGAACTCCGCACCGCTGGCCACGCTCGGGGCGACGGACGTGACAACCATTCCCTCGGCAGCCCGGCCCGGCAAGCGCGACATCCTGTTCGTCAACCGCCACAGCGGCCTGCATGGGGCTGGCGCCGGCCCCACCTCCGGGGGTATGCCCTCGTACATCTACTGGGGTAACCCCACCCGGTCCTACTCCGAAGTCAACATGCTGAAGCTGCCGCCTTTGGCCAATGAGTTGTGCCTGACCGCAACCGACCTGGCGGCCGAGGACCGCACCGATGTTGTCGCCTTCGAACTGGGCTCACGCCAGCTTTCCATCTTCCGTCCCAGCAGCGGTGGTTGCGAGAAACTCAAGTCCTTCACGCTGCCCGCCGCCGGGGTCATGGTGCAGGCGGCTGACACTGATCGCGATGGTGTGCTCGACCTGGTGGTCAGCGCCGGCGGCAAGCTCTACCTGATTCGTCAGCCCCTGACCGAGGGGGCCAAGCTGGAAGAGATCAAGCTCCCGGCGCCCATCACCCGCGGGTTTGCCCTGGGGGATGTGGACAAAGACGGTCTGGTGGATGTGCTCTACGGCGCAGCCAACGCACTGGTGGTCTTGCCGGGGAAAGCCGGGGGCGGCTTCGATGAGGCGAGAAGCTACAGCAGTCCCGAGATGAAGAAGTACATCCTCTATCTCCACCTTGCCGACTTTGACGGAGACGGCGCACTGGACCTGCTGGCGTTTGTTTTCGGTGATCTCGATGAACGCGGTACCACCTACAACGAACGGGCCGGCTCCTTGCTCTTTTGGAGCCGTGACGGGAAGCTCGACTTCGCCCACCCGACCCCGGTACCCACGCTGGGCGGGGCCCACGGCGGCGCAGTGGCCGATGTCAACCGTGACGGCCGCCCGGACATCGTCTCCGCCAACTACCACGGCGGCGACACCCGGCTCCTCGACGCCCAGGTGCTGTGGAATGATGGCTCGCGGCAGTTCACGCAGGCCCATTCCGCCACCTTGCCTGCTTTCTCGGCGGCAGCGGCGCAGTCCCTGGACTACGACCGGGACGGCTTCATGGACCTGCTGGTCTTCAACCACTCCGAGCCCACTGAGGTCTTCCCCGGCTTGCCGCGCGGCGGTCGCCACTCGGTCGGCGCGCGGCTCTACTGGGGCGGCAAGGACGGTTTCGCCAAGGACCGCTTCACCTGGATTGCGACCTACGGCCCGCACAGCAAGCAACTGCCCGATCCGGGGAGCCTCGCCGACCG
>VFZS01000267.1 GCA_016871095.1 Acidobacteriota bacterium | reverse complement strand
TGCCGAATCCCGCGCTGGTGGCCCGCGAGCTCTCCAAGCGGTTAACCGCCGATGTCCTGGTCACTTACCTGGTGAACCCGGGCACCGCCGTCTACGCGGGCTACACCGACCGCTACGACAACCTGGAACTCGTGCCGGGCCTGCCGGCGGCGCTGCGCCGCGTGCGCCTGCCGGGCTTGGCGACGGGGCGGCAGTTCTTCGTGAAGCTAAGCTACTTGTTACGCTACTAGGGGAGAAAGAAATGCGCGTTCTGTCCCTCTTGTTGTTGTGCAGCCTCGTGTGGGCCGCGGGCCCCGCCGCCGAGACCGGCGAGATCAACGGGGCGCAGTTTCGCATCGAAGTGCCGGAGAAATGGAACGGCGTGCTGGTGATGTACTGCCACGGCTACAGCGCCACGCCGGGCCGCTTCGACAGCGTCAAGCCCAACCCGCTGCTGACCGCCTGGTTGAAGGAAGGGTACGCAGTGGCCATGTCGGGCTACGCCGCCGGCGGCTGGGCCATTCCCGAAGCGGTGCAGGACACGGAAGCCCTGCGGCGCCACTTCATCCGCAAGTACGGCGCGCCGAAGGAAACTTACGTGACGGGCCACTCTATGGGCGGTTTTCTCACCATGGTCATGGTCGAGCAGTTTCCCAACGCCTACGACGGCGGGCTGGCGCATTGCGGGCCGCTGGCCGCGGCGAACTGGTTCATGTCGCGCCGCGTGTTCGACCTGCGCGTGGTCTTCGACTACTACTTCCCCGGCGTGCTGCCGTCGCCGGTTAAGGTCCCCGCGGACTACAGTCGGACCTCGGAGCGCGTCAAGGAGCTTCAGAAGACGCTCGAAGGTACGCCCGAGCAGGCCGAGATCGTGCGGCGCTGGTCGGGGATCCGCAACAACGTGGAACTGGCCGGCACGCTGGTGTTCTTCACCGAGATCCTGCGGGAGCTTCAGCAGCGCACCAGCGGCAATCCGTTCGACAACCGCAACACTATCTACGACGGCACTCCCGACGACAACGCGCTCAACGACGGCGTGGCCCGCTACAGCGCCGACCCGCGCGCGTCCGAGTATCTGCGCACCTGGTACACCCCCACCGCGCGGCTCTCCCGCCCGCTGCTGGCCATCCACAACACCTACGACGCGCTGATTCCGCCCTGGGTCGCGAACGCGTACTCGACGCTCAGCGAGCTGGCCGGCTCCTCGCACCTATTCGTGCAGCAGTGGGTCAAGCGCGCCGGCCACTGCGCCATCACGCCGGAGGAAAGCACGCGCGGCCTGGTCCAGTTGCGCCAGTGGGCGGCGGGCGGAGCGCGCCCCCCGGCCGGCGCTGTCTCAGCCAAGTAACGCAAGCTTCAGCTTGCGGGGCAACCGGCTGAAGCCGGCCCCACTCACGCTAAAACTCGACCCGCAGGCCGAACTGGATCCAGCGGCTGCCGTCCACCCGGTTGGGCGGGGTGAACTGCGTGGTGATGACCCCGAAGCCGCGCGGGTTGTTGAGATCCAGACTGGGGTTAGCGTAGTCCACCTTGTTGAGAATGTTGAAGAAGTCGAAGCTGAAGCGCGCCGCGATCCGCTCGGTGATATGGGTTCGCTTGCCCAGCGAAGTGTCCACGTTCCAGCGGGTCGGGCCCCGCAAGGGGTTGGCCCGCCCGGCGCGCCCGTCGCGGCTGATCTCGACGCGGCGGAAGCTGTTGTGGACCTGCTCGGGGTTGGCGTACAGATTCAGCCCGCTGCCGCGGTTGGCGGGGTCGCTATTGGTCCCTATGTTGTTCGAGCCGCGCACGTCGCGCTGGATTTGGTTGCCGAAGCTGGAGGGTTTCACCGTCGGAATGGCGCCAGAGTTGAAGCCCAGGTACAGGGCGCCGCCCCAGACCTGGCTCCCCTGGGTGACCGTCAGCGCGTCACCGCCGCGCGCCGTGACGATCCCCGACACCTCCCACCCGTTGATCAACTGCTTTAGCACCGGCAGGTCCGTCCGGAAGGGCAGTTGGTAGAGCCAGAAGCCGTTGAACATGTGTGTGATGTCGAAGGTGGAAGGCCCGTATTCGACGTTCTGTTCGAAGCTGTTGGGCGACTGGCTGGCGGCGTTCTGCCACGCGCCAAGTTGATCGAGCGATTTCGACCAGGTGTAGTTCAGGTCGAACTGGAAGCCGCGCGAGAGACGCTTCCGCAAGGTAGCCAGCAGGGCGTTGTAATTGGACCGGCCGTTGCTGGTCTTCATCAACATCATCTGCGACATGTAGTTGTTGAACGGCTGGAGGTTGTTGCGCATCCGCTGCTGATCCAGAGTGAGGAACAGGGAGTTGATGTTGCCGGCGATGAAGCTGGCCCGGGCGGTCTGCACCATGTAGGCGGTCCCGCCGGGGACATTGTTGTCGAACCAGGGCTGGTTGGCGGCTGTTCCGCCCTGGCGCAGGGCGATGGCCACGTTGTCGAAGGCTTGAGCAAAAGTCTGCCCCGAGGCCTTATCCAAGTGAATGTAAGGCGCCTGCAACAGGTTCACGCTCTGCTGCAACTTGCGCGCCATCCGCCCGGCGTAAGCCAGTTCGAGGATCATATCGCCCTTGATTTCCCGCTGGATGGTGAAATCGAGCGAATGGTGGCGGCCCTGCTTGAGGGAGGGATCGACCTGGAAGGAGAGCACCTCGGGGAAGGTAACCAGGCGGCCACCGACCATGCCCCAGGCCGGCGAGACGGGCACCGTCTGCTGGGGGACCACCGGGCGGGGGATGGCGCCGTCGATGCCGACACGAAAGACACTGGCCGCCGGGTTCGAGCTCGAGGGGTTGCAGCCGGGGCCGCCCGCCCCGCTGGCGTTGCAGGCCGGCATTGTGACGTTGAGCGTCTGCGCGAAGCCGATGCCCAGCGACGGCACGATTACACTGGAGACCGTGTTCAGGCGATCATAGACCAGGGCGTAGCCGCCCCGCACCACCGTCCTTCTGTCGCCCAGCAGCCGTCCCAGCCAGCCGCCCTTCAGGGACGGGTTCCAGGCCGCCGCGGCGCGCGGCCCAAGGTTCTTCCAGTCGATGTTGAATACCGGCTGGCCCTTGGCTGACTGAATGGGCAGGAAGGCAAAATTCGGGTTGTACATCTCGCCGCGGAGGGCGGCGTTCTTCCGGGCCCCCACATGCTCGTCGGCGCTGATGATCTTCCCGCTGGCAGCATCGACCTGCAAGGTATAGCGGCCGAGCCGCTCGTTGGGCGGCGTCTGCCAGCCGTAGTTGAGACCGTAAGTGAGCGTCAGCGAAGAGGTGATGCGCCAGACGTCCTGGAAGTAGAACTCCGGCGCCCGGATCCCCTTGGTGTCAGATTCCAGCAGCTCGCCGTAAGGCAGGGGCTTGAAGCTGCCGTCGCGCACCGCCAGCACGCTGACGTTGTCGATCAGGCCCGCCATGCCGGCATACAGACGGTTCCACTGTTGCACATCGCCGGTTTGAAGACACCCGGTGGTCCGGCCGGCGCCGCACACCGGCGGCGCCATCGACGCAGGCAGGATCAAGGAGCCGAGCTGGGCATCGATCTGGGCCACCAGTGAACCGAGGGAGCCCACCACCTTGTCGTCGCGCCGGTGCAGCGTGGGCAGATGGCGGATGTGGGCCCCGAACTGGAAGGAGTGAGTGCGCTTGATCCAGTTCAAGTCCGCGTTGTATTGGTAAACCCGAGCATCGTTCTGCTGCTTGCGGGCCAACTGGGTGTCCACGTCGAAGGGTTCTGACAGCACGTTCTGGGCGCCGCCGCGCGCGCCGATGTCCAAGGCGATGGCCCCGTCGGGGGTGCTGGCGCCAGGGATGCCCAGGATGGTGGCTGAGGCGCTGGGGCGCAGCACGTCCGTGGCGGCGCGGTGGCGCACGCGCCCGAAGCGGAACTCGGCGGTCAGGTTAGGCCGGAAGGCACCGCTCAAGGCCACCGTCTCCATGTTCTGCCGCGTGGGGAAGCTCCGGATGCTAGCGATGTTGCCGCCGCGAATGTCCAGTGAGCCGTTGTTCTGGTCAAGCTGCCGGAAGTAGCGAAGGGAAGCCTCCAGGCGCCAGCTCTGGGTCAAATGGTGATCCAGGCGTGCCAGGTAGAACCCGCTGTTGATGGGGTAGAAAACGGTTCCGGTGAAGCCGATGGTGTTCAGGCCGTCACCCTGGCTGGTGTCGTTGCCCGCCGGCATCTTCTGCCACAGCGCAGCGATCGCGGGACTCTGCCCCAGACCCCGCGGGTCGCACCGCTCCGTGCCCTCCGCCCCGCAAGCCGTCGAGGTCGCCAGCGGGTAGGAATTGATGTTCCCCGCGGCGTCCCGAAAGCGCAGGACGCCTTGCCGCAGGCTCTCCGTGGGCACGTTCCGGGACACCGTGCCCGAGCGCGGGAAGCGCCGGCCCTCGTAGTTGGCCATCAGGAAGGTCTTGTCCTTCCAGGCCGGGCCGGAGGCCAAGAACCCGAAGCGGTTGTCCTTGAGCTCTGGCTTCTTGATACGGCTGCGGTTGTTGGTCCAGTTGTTGGCGTTCAGGTTGTCATTCTGGTGGTACCAGAAGGCCGAGCCGTGCAGGTCGTTGGTCCCCCGCCGGCTGACCATGGAGACCTGCCCGCCAGCCCCGCGTCCGAACGAGGCGTTGGGGTTGGTCACCCCCACCCGGAATTCCGAGACACCCTCTACTCCCAGGTACATGTACGCGGTCTGGCCGCCCACCGACTGGTTGGTCACGTCGATGCCATCCAGCGAGTAGGTGCTCTGATCGGTACGTGCCCCGGTGACTTCCCCGCTCGGCGTGGCCCCTGGCTGGAGCGACAACAGCTCGATGAGCTGTCGCGTGAAGGTGGGCAGCACCGGCAGGGATGCCGAGGACAGGACGTTGCCCACCGTCGCGTCCACCATTTGCAGCTCGGCTACCGCCTGCGCCGCCACCACGACGGATTCGGTGATCTGGCCCACCTCCAAGGTGACGTTCTGCACGTAGCTCCTGGTCACCTCGACCCGCAGGCCGCCCACCACGAACTGCCGGAAGCCCGCGGCGGTCACCCGAAGCTCGTAGCTGCCCGGCGGTACACTCGCAAGCACGAACTGCCCCGCCGCGTTCGTGGTTTGCGACAAGGTAAGCCCGGTCCGGTCGTTCTTCATCTCGACCGCCGCCGAAGGAACTGAAGCGCCGGACGGATCAGTAACCAGGCCGGAAACCAGCCCGGTAGTGGCGGTTTGTGCCGCGAGCGTAGACGCCCCAAGCACACTCAGGACCGCCAGGAAAAGTGCAACCCGCTCTTCCCGCTCAACCATGTGACTCCTCCCCCAACCAGGTTCACCAGGAGTCAGGTATCACCCTCCCGGTGCTGGATAGTATACACCCAAGTGCCCGCACTGGAACCCTTTTTTTGGAGAGGAGTTACGGCCCGTGTCTTGTCTTGCTGCCAGCCTGACCAGAAACGGTTCGCGCGGGACGGTTATCTCATTGATTTGCCTGGCGTTACTGGCTGTCTGCTAAAGACGTGTTGCTAGTGTGCTGTCTCGCAAGTTCGTTGGCAATCGGCACTGCGCGGCCGACAGGCTGAAGGCCTGTCCCACGAGGCAGTATGGTAAAGGGATTTGCAGGACAGCACATTAGGCCTTACCGGCGTACAACTCCGCGATGGTGTCGCGGAACTGCTCCAGCAGGCGGCTGCGCCGGAGCTTGAGGGTTGCGGTCAGCTCACCCTCGTCGATCGAGAAATCGCGCTCCAGGATGCGGTAGCGGCGGATTTGCTCGAACGGGGCCAGGCGCTGGTTCACCCGGCGGACGGCGCGCTCGACCTCGGCCAGCACCGGCGCGGCGCGGGCGATCTCGGCGGCCGGCCGCCCCTTGAAGTCCTCCATGCCGTCCAGGGCCTCGGCCGCCGCGCGGTTCACGGTCAACAGGGCGGTGACGTAGGGCTGCCGGTCGCCCGCCAGCAGGGCATGGCTGATGATAGGCTCCGTGCGGAAGTAGCTCTCCACCAGGGCGGGGAAGACCTTCTGGCCGCTCGAGGCCACGATAAGCTCCTTCTTGCGGCCGGTGATATAGAGGTAGCCGTCAGCGTCGATGGTGGCGGTGTCGCCAGTACGAAGCCAGCCTTCCCGCAGGACCTCCGCGCTAGCTTCGGGATCCTGGTGGTAGCCGGAGAACAGGGTGGGGCTGTGCAGCAGCAGCTCCCCGTCCTCTCCCAGCCGGGCCTCGACGCCGGGCAGGGGCTTCCCGATGCTTCCCGCGCGCGGGCGATGCAACGGATTCAAGGTCACCACGCCGCCCTCAGTCAGCCCGTAGCCTTCCACCAGCGGCAGTCCCACGGCGGTGAAGAACTCGGCCAGCTCGCGGCCCAGCGGCGCGGAGCCGGAGCCGCACACGCGGATGCGCCGCCCGAAGCGCCGGCGCACCTTGGCGAAGACCAGCCGGCCTGCCAGGCCGAGCAGCAACCGCCGCAACGCGCCCACCCTTTCGCCGCGCTCCCTGCATCGGTTAGCCTCGCGGCCCAGCGCCAGCGCCGCCGCGAACAGCCGCCGCGCCAGCCGCGACCGCTTGCCCAGCTCGATCCAGATGCTGGTGTGGACGCGCTCCCACAGCCGCGGCGGGGCCACGAAGATGGTCGGTTCGACCGTGCGCAGCTCCTCGGGAAGCCGCAGCAGGCTCTCCGAGAACCACACCGGGATTCCGCAGCGGATGGGCAGCAGCTCCATCACCACTCGCTGGGTAATGTGCGCCGAGGGCAGGAACGCCAGCATTGAATCCTGCGGCGTCGTGCCCAGCACCGGCGGCCCCATGCCGATGTTGGAGACCAGCGCGTGGTGGTTTACCAGCGCCATCTTGGGCCGGCCGGTGGCGCCGGAGGTCAGATACAGGATGGCGGGATCGGAGGGCGCGATTTCAGCCTGAAGGCGTTCCACCACGTCGGGATCCTCCGCCAGGGAACTGGCGCCCTCGCGGCGCAGTCCCGCCAGGCTCATGGCGTCCGCGGCTTCCCCGGTCAGCAGGATCCACTGTGCTTCCAGGTCCGCTGTCCTCAACTGGGCCAACCTCTTCGAGTCTTCGACGAAGATCGCGCTAGGGTTCAACTCCCGCAGCGTGCGGATCTGCTCCTCGACCGGGTAGTCGGTGTAGAGCGCCGCGGCCACCGCGCCCGCCGCCAGTATCCCCAGGTCGGCCAGGTACAACTCCGCCCGCGTGGTTGATACCAGCGCCACGAAGTCCCCTCGCCGAATCCCCATGCGCAGGAGGCCCGCGGCGATCTCCTCGGCGGCGCGGCGGTAGTCCTTCCAGGAGTACACGCAGTACTTGGGGTCGCCGCCGGTAGGCTGGTACAGCGCTGGCGCGTCGCCGTATTGCCGGGCGGCTTCCTCGAGGACCTGGAACATGGTGCGCTCGGGCATGACGATCAGCACCAGAGTAGCACCCGGAGCCGGAGCGCCGCGCTACAATGCGCGCATGGCGTTTGAAAAGGAGCTGGAAGTGGCGCGCCGCATCGCCCGCCAGGCCGGCGAGCTGGCGCTGGCGCACCGCGCGCGGGGAGTGCGGGCGGAGGCCAAGAGCGACCTGTCGCCGGTGACCGCC
>VFZS01000266.1 GCA_016871095.1 Acidobacteriota bacterium | reverse complement strand
CGGTGACTTGATTCGTGTTGGGGTGGTTCAGGCGGGTGAGGCGCACCTCAGGTGAGATGACGACGCGCCGGGTCTTGAAGTCGATACCGGCCGCCGCCACGGGGCCCCGGCGATGGCGCACCCACTCGTCGTAATGCAGCGCGAGCTTCGCGTCGGGCAGGAAGCATCCCTCAGCAACCCCGAGGCAGGTGGACAGCCACATTGAGCTGGTGGACTCCCGGCTCAAAGCGTAACCCGCGCTCACGAAGGGACGCATGGGGCCGTTCATCAGGCGGTGTTTCAAGAGCAGTGGGAAATCCCAGGATTTCGTGTTCCGGTTGGAGGAATACACATGGGGAGTCGCTGATTCGGACCCGAAGAACCCCAGCCAGGTCGAGGTGGCCCGATGGCTGCGGTAGAGGGCGTCGGCTTCAAGCGAAAGCCGGAGCGGCAGATGGAGCTCGACGGTGGGACCTCCGGTCCATCTGCCTTGGGCGAAGGTCGAGAGCATATACAGGTACGAGTACGCTGCCGGGTCATTCACCGGGGAACCAGCCTTGACGCCGATCGAGATGGATTGGGCGTGCGCCGCCAATCCGGCCAGGAGCAGAATGCCAGTTCTTGTCATGAGGAGACTGTGGCACTTCAAGGGCCAATCAGACAAGCGCAGAAAACCAAGGATTTGGCGACCGTGCCCTGTGAATTCCAGTCACACGTGCCCCACATCGGGGACAGACGGAGCGTTCCCCCGCTTTCCGCCCGCTGCTTTGAAGGGGGAACGTTCTGTCTGTCCCCAGGGGCGGACGCTATTCTTAGCGCAACCCCTGGGCGGCTCAGGGAACCCTCAGGAAGCCCATGCCCACCTGCTCGAAATGGGCATCGGCGGTCAGCGCGTTCCGCAGCCCCAGTTCGCGCATAACCACAAAGCTCGTGAGATCGGTGAATGAAATTCGTGGCTTGTCGTGAAAACGCAGCCGCAAGCGCCAGGCTCGGCTGAACCGCTCCGGAGTCACGTGCTCGATGTCCAGCAGCCCGCCACGCGACGCCTCGAAGATCCCCTCCATGAACCGGCGCGCCTGGGCAAAGGGCGCCAGCGCGAACAGCCGGGTCATGGTCTCGTCCAGCACATGATCAGTTGTCACCCAGGCGGCGGCCTGGCCGGCCACGCTGGCGCGCATCCGCGAGACACTGCCAAAGGCCGGGTCACGGTCATTCGCCAGGACCAGCCAGGCCCAGGTGTCCACGAACAGCCGCTCAACGGCCATACAGCGACTCGTCGATCTCGCTCGACAGGACCGGGCCGCGGCAGACGCCGGCCACCTTCATGATGGGGTCCTCCGGCGCCCCGCGCCGACGGGGGCTGACCGGACGCCGCAACCTGGCGCGAATGAGTTCCGCCATGCTGGTTTTGGCCAAGTAGGCGTCACGCCGGAGCTGCTCGTGCACCTCCTCGGGCAGGAAGATGGTGGTTCGCCTCACACCGGCAGTATAACATATATATGGCGGCTTGGTAGGGCGGGCCTCCAGGCCCACAAGCGCTAACTTAGGCCCCGGTCGGGAAGGGGACGTGGCGCGGGCTTCAGTCTGCCCCGTCGCCACTCCTGGCGACGCACGGCGAGACCCACGGGAAGATGGCCTCGGCACGAGTGCCGAGGCGGCACGCTGAGAGCGCGCGCCACGACGCGCCAACACGGGCATCCACTGCGTTAGCGCTTATGGGCCTCCAGGCCTGCGGCCGGCCTCATTCGTAACGCAGCGGCTGGGCGGGGTCGAGGTGGGAGGCGCGGACCGCGGAGAGCAAGTCGCTCAGACCTCGCGCCACGGTCCTGGCGGGTTCCAGACGTGATCGAGGCTCACCCCCAACCTCGGCGGCGCGAGCGCGGGGAGCAGGAACCGGGCCAGCAGATCGCCGATGTGTGTGAGGGACAAGCCGCTCTCCGGCAGTCCGGCACGACGCACGAAGGCGCTCCACTGGGCCTTCTTGGCCGCATCTCCGAGGAACTCGCCGGTCAACGCGAGTGGCGTGCCGGCCGGCACAGGCGTACCTCGTCGGCGGAATGTGCTGCGGATTGACCTCGTGAGCACAGAAAGCCGGAACTGCCCAGTGGACGCCAGGGTCCAAATGTCGAAAAAGTCCCTCATCCGGCTGTTCGCGATGCCAAGCACCACCATCGCATGGACTTTCTCGGCGATCATCGCCTCCGGCGGATACGCACGCACCCTCGGAGGTTCCAGCGGGAGAAGCACGGGGAAGGTCACCTGCTGCGGTTCCGGTTCCACGGCGTCGCCGTAGCCGATGTCTATTTGCAGCCGCACTTTCGCGCGGTCCAGGCTGGCAGGCACCCACACCCGGACGCCCTCATATTCGGCGTCCTCTTTGATCCGCTCGGCCTCGATGCCGTGCAGTTCGAATTCAAGCCCATCTTCGGACTCCACTGCACAGATGGCCCGGATCGCTGCCCTCACCTCCCCCAAATCGGGGCTTCCCCACCCGAGAAGATCCACGTCCCGGGTGGGCCGGTGGAGCTTGCCGGTCCATGCGATGAAAAGCATAGCGCCCTTCAGGATGAACCGGTCTTTGTGCTCAGAGCGGCTCAGGCGATAGAGAAACCTCTCAGTGGCCCATCGACCCAGAAGGAATTGGAAGTCCTCTCCCCGCTCGCGAGCCAGGGCAAGCAGCCTGGCGCGATGAGAGGCCGCCACATTCCACGCCTTCTTGGGCATCAGGCGATCGCCTCCAGATACGGGCGCATGACCCTGGCAACCCGGCAGATCTTAGCGAAACGGAAGATCTCGTCCACCGTCGCCTTTTTCTGTCGGAGGGCGTCCCGTAGCGCCTCGACCGCCACGTCCACGCCAATCTTGTTGCGGTACTTGAAACAATCCGCGACGGTCTTGGCGACTGCGAAGACCCGAACGTGGACACCCTCGATCAGATGGTCTTCGACACCTTCCGTGAGCGCCCGCCCGGAGAACCTCACTACTCTCAGGGCCGGCCAGCGGATTCGTGGCCGGTGGGCTTTGTTGCCCACCGCGATCCAAACCTCGTGCGGTTCCTGGGTCGTCAGCCCGTGGAAGCGGAGCGCCGAGAGAAGGCAGACTACCGCCTTGGGTGCCTGCTTAGCTACCACGGCGAGCCCGTGGTGTTCGGTAACCCGCGTCCCCGCGATCAGGTACACCCCGCGGCCGGCCCGCTCCAGCAGCCCTCTGCGGTACAGGCGGAGCAGGTACTCCCTCGGGATCCCACTGGCCTCCAGATCCCGCGGCCGAAGAATCGGCCGCCTGGCGGCGATCCGCCGCACCCTCCGGCTGATGGGACGTGTCGGCATGTTGCTATCCCAAGGTAGTTTTGCATATTTACCGAGAGTTTGCAACAGGATTCAAGCAGCCCGGACTCCCCACAGGCTCACTCATACCTCAGCGCCTGGGCGGGGTCCAGGCGGGAGGCGCGGACGGCGGGGGCCAGACCGCTGAGGAGGCCCACCAGCAGCAGGATGCCCGCCGAGATGGTCGCCGTGGTCGGCGAGACCAGCAGCCGGATGTCGCCCACCCCGGAGTCGTCCTCGAACAGCGGGCCCAACAGCGGCAGCGTCCCCGTGACAGCGGCCACCAGGTAGGCCAGCCCGATGCCCACCAGCCCGCCGATCAGAGTTATCGCCAGGGCTTCCGAGAGGAACTGCGCTTTGATGTGAATGCGCCGCGCACCCAGCGCCCGGCGCAGACCGATCTCGCGGATTCGCTCGTCCACGCTCACCAGCATGATGTTCATCACTCCCACCCCGCCGATGCCCAGCGTCAGCGTCCCGATGAACACCAGCAGCACCTGTAGCCCAATGGTGATGCCGTCGATGATGGGCCGGAACTCCTGCCGCCCGAACATCCGGATGGCCCGCAGGTCGGTGGGCGAGAAGCGCTGGCGCTTGGCCATCAGGGCCCGCACCTGCTGCATGGCCCTGGGTTCAAACAGCGGCGACAGCGACGAGAACACCAGCACGTTGGCGTAGCGCGCGTCCCACATATCGGAGGCGGTGGAGTAGGGAATCCAGCAGCTCTCGTCGTCGCTGGTGAAGTAGTTGGACATTTGCAGCTTGCGGTCCATGGTCCCGATGACGGTGAAGCGCACGCCCTGGATGAGGACCGTCTCCGCGACCGCGGGCCGCCCGCTGAACAGGCGCTTGCGCAGCAGCCCGCCCAGGAAGACCACCCGCCGGCGCTCGAGTTGATCCTCCGGGCTGATCCAGCGGCCCTCCCCGGGCACCTCGTTGCGGATCTGGCCGTAGTCCGGGTATACCCCGCGTATGGCGGTGGTGGCCAGCCGCTCCTCGTAGGAGATGGGCAACCACCGCACCGTCTCGATGCTGACATGCTTGACCAGCGTGGCCTCCTGCTCGACCGCCTCCATATCCGCCCGCTCGAAGCGGATGCGCTTGCCGGCGCGCTCGCCGCCCGCCTGCTCGCTGGTCTGTCCCGGCCAGCACACCACCGCGCTGTGGCCGAAGGCGTCGAAGGCGCGCACCAGCACGCCGCGGAAGCCGTTGCCGTAGGCGATCAGAATGGTCACCGCCACCACGCCCCAGGTGATGCCCAGCATGGTGAGCAGACTCCGCGCCGGGCTGCGCCGCAGCGCGCTCCAGGCCTGCCGCAGTATCTCCGCCAGCATGTCAGCCTCCCGCCTCGTAGCGCAGGGCCTCGAGGGGGTCCACCGCCGCCGCCCGCCCGGCCGGATACAGCGCCGCCAGCACCGCCACGGTTCCCAGCAGCGCGAAGGCCGCCAGCCCGGCCTCCCAGCTCACCAGCAGCCCGGCGAAATACTCCGGCATCTTGGCGGTGTTCACCAGCGCGCACAGGGAGTAGGCGAAACCCATCCCCAGCCCGCCGCTCAACATCACCACAATTACCGTCTCGACGAAGAACTGCCCCAGGATGGACCGCCGCGTGGCCCCCACCGCCTTGCGCACGCCGATCTCGCGGGTCCGTTCCCGCACCGCCACCAGCATCACGTTCATCACCCCGATGCCGCCGAGCAACAGGCTGACCAGTCCCACGGCCCCCAAGAAATACTTCATGCCCTCGGTCATCTGACGAAAGGCCTTGGCGTTCTCGACGGTATCCCAGACGAATGCCGCCTGCTCGTCCCGCGGATCGTAGTCGTAGACCCGCGCCAGCGCCCGCCGCACCTGCCACTTGCAGGTTTCGTGCTCCGCCATCGAGCGGGGCGCCACCAGCAGCCGGTCGATCGAGCGGGGCCTGGAGGGCGGCCGGTTGGGGAAATCCCGGATCACCGCGCCGAAGGGCACGAACACCTTGGAGATGTCCTTGCCGTCGTAACTGGAGTCCTGCTCCTTCTCCTGCATCACTCCGATGACGGTGTAGGGAATCCCGCGCAGGTGGACCGTCTGCCCCAGCGCCGCGCGGGCCCCGAAGAGCTGCTTCTTGGCGTCGCTGCCCAGGAAGGCCACCCGGCGCCCCTGGGCGTTGTCCTCCCAGTTGTAGTAGCGCCCCTCCGCCACCGGGATGCTCCGTACGTCGGCGAAGGGAGGCAGCGACCCGGTCACCAGCAGCGAGGCGCTGTTGTACCTGGAGTACACCGGAGAGCTGTTGCCCAGCTCGGGCATCACGTAGCGGCAGGCGGTGGCCTCCCGCTCGACGAACTGGTAGTCGGTGTCCTCCCAGCGTATGGCGCGCCCGGCGCGCTGGCCGCCGGCCTGCATCGAGGTGCGCCCTGCCATGAAGATCATGAGGTCCTTGCCGAAATTCTCGGCCACCTTCGCCTGCCCCACGCGCAGGCCCTCGCTGGCGGCCACCATCAGCATGATCGAGACGATGCCCCAGGCGATGCCGAACATGGTGAGGAAGGTGCGCAGCTTGTGCGTCCACAGCGTGCGCAGCGTGTCAGCCAGCAGGTTGCGGAAGGTCATGGCGGACCCCGGCGGCTATTGCAGGACGACCTTCTGCCCTTCCTTCGGCCCCTCGACCAGCTCGGTCTTCACCCCGTTGGAGATGCCCAGCTTCACCGCCACCTGCCGCCGTCCTTTCTCGATGGTCGGGTCGGGCACTTCCAGCGAGGCCTTCCGCTGCTTGTCGTAAATCACCGCGGCTTCCGGCGCCAGCAGGACGCCCTTCTTCTCCTCCAGGATGATCTCCGCGTTGGCGCTCATGTTGGCCTTAAGCTCGCCGCCGGGGTTGCGGATGGACACCCGGACTTCGAAGGTGGTCACGTTGTCCTTCTCCACCCCGAGGGGGGAGATCTTGGTCACATGCCCCAGGAACTTCTTGTCCTTGAAGGACTCCACCACGATGCGCGCGGGCTGGTGCAGGTACACCTTGCCGATGTCGGCCTCGTCCACCTTGCCCAGCACGTAGACGTCGCTGACGTCGCCCAGGGTCATGATCTTGGTGGCCTGCGAGCCCAGCACCAGGATGGAGCTGACGGCGTCGCCCACCTCGACGTCCCGCGAGAGCACGATGCCGTCCATGGGGCTGACGATGGTGGAATTGCGGAGGTCCTCCTCGGCGCGGTCCAGGTTGGCCCGCGCCTGGGCCACCTGGGCCTTGGACCGCGCCACTTCGGCGCGGCTCACCGAGACATTGCGCAGCGCCATCATCTGCCGGTTCAGAGCCATCTGGTAGGCCTTCTCCGCCTCCTCCCGCACCGACGGTGAGATCAGCCCCTGCGAGTGCAGCTTGGCGGCCCGCTCCATGCTGGATTTCAGGAAGGGCAGGTCGGGAGCCTCAGCTTCCACCTTATTGCGCTCGTAAGCCGCGTTGGCCGCTTCCTCGGCCGCTTGAGCGGCCAGCAACGCCGCCCGCGCTTCGCGCATCCGCGCTTGCAGCTCTTCCTTGTCCAGCTCCACCAGCACCTGGCCCTGCTTCACCCAGTCGCTGTAATGGACGAATACCTGCTTGACGATCCCGCTGGCCTTGGACTTGACCTCGACTTTGGCCAGTGGCTCAATCTTGCCCGTGGCCACCACCGACCGGGCGATGTCGCCCCGCTCGATAGTCGCCAGCTTGGACGGGTCGATCTGGTTGTTCGGGCGGAGCGCCGCCTTGACTCCAAGGAAGGCCCCCGCCAGCACCACCAGGATGACGACCGCCCAAATCCAGCGCCGGCGGCGGCGCCCGTTCTTCCTGCCGTTGCTTCCATTGCTGGCCATACGTGCTCCTGTCCTGCCAGGGTGCTGCGCTCACCCTTCTCCTAGGAATACGTGTGAGACAGGGTTTTGTTCCACTGAAAAAGCGCCGGTGAGCAGCCGCTTCAGCCCTCCCGCGGCTCGCCTTCCTGAAGCACCGCCAGGTGTTCGCGGTAGCGGGAGCGTGTGGCGATGAAATCCTGGTGCGTCAGGCCGAGCTCCGCGGCGATCTGGCGGATCTCGGCGTCCTCGGCGGTGGCGATCAGGCCCTCGGCGGCGGCCACCGAGAAGAGGCAATCCAGCAGGGCCAGCTTCTCCTCCTGGGCGCTGATCCGGCTGAACTCTCTGGTGACCAGGAAATCTTCGGTGCCGCCGAAAAGCAGGTTCTGGTGCTTGGCGATCTGCACCACCACCATGGCCTGCTCCTCGGGAAGC
>VFZS01000265.1 GCA_016871095.1 Acidobacteriota bacterium | reverse complement strand
ATTCAGGCGGGGGAACTTCGTCCAGCTACGGGTTAGTGGCCGGCCACCTGCTTACCGCGCAGCGGTTTAGTCCAACGGGCGGCGGCTGAGCCGTGGCCCGCAGGGCCATCGGTTCCAGCCGCTGGTTGGGCGTCATGCTGTGTCGCGTCAAATCTTCCCGAGCTTCTGCGCAATGGTGGCGATGACCCCTCCCAGGACTGTACCAACAAAGGACAACGTCACTTCTGTAGGGAGATTCTTGAACACGGTCAGAAGCGCCAAGATGACAAGCACGACGCCACCAAACCAAAGGATTCCGTACACGACACTGTCCGTTTTCGTTACCTTTCCTCCAGTCGCAACAGTCAGAGCCTTTCTATTTTCATCGAGAAGCATCCGCTTCTGTCGTGCCGACAGCTTGTTGTTGTCGACGATCTTTTGTCGCTCAGCCGCCAAGGAGCGCACGAGATCAGCAACAACCTCAGGAACTCGAGGCGAAGGTCGTTGCGGTTCTCCTTGCTGTTCTTCGGCGGTTCCTACGAAACCGATGGGGGGCCTGGCAGCTACCCATCCTTCCTCTTCTTCCTCTTCCATCCGGATCCAGAATCGCCCACCTTCCTCTTGTTCCATTGTGACCTCCTCTACAACTTGGCTATGACGCCTAACTATTGTTTAACCAGGTCTGCCTAAAACTCCAAGCCGGTCGGCCTAAGATGAAAACGCTCCCCTCCGGCTACAGCCACAACCGCTTTTCACTGCGATGACTTGCGCCGTACTTGATAACGTTCCTCTCCCGTTTTAGGCCGTCCGCTCCGCACGCCTGATCCCCCGCTTGTCACCCCAGGCCGCCTTGCCCGGGCGCTCCAGGGCGCTGTCAACCCCGCCTCCGTCACGGCTCAATCCGGGGCTTCGGCCCCGGTTCATTGGAATTATACACCCGGCTGTACCTCTGACTACGAAAATCGCCGCGGCCGACAAACATTCCGTGGGGCGGGCGTCCCCGCCCGCGCACCGGCCCCCCAGGCCGGTGCCTGGCCGACCTGGGGGTCGGCCTGCGGCTCTGGGGAGCCGCCCCACCGGTTTGGCTGCGGCTATCCCGCCCTGCGACACAGCGCGGCGCGTCCGGCTTCCTCGAGCCAGCTCGCCGTTCACTACCCTCCCCCATTCCTTTCTCCCTTATTTCCAACCACTTCCGCCCGCCACAGGCCTCCATCCCGCCCCCTCCACCGTTACCCTGGGGTAGGACCACCGTGTCGTCGCAAGCCAACCTCGCCGCCAACCGCAAGAACGCCGCCCTCAGCACCGGCCCCAGCTCCCCCGAAGGCAAAGCTATCGCCTCCCGCAACTCCCTCAAGCACGGCCTCCTCGCCTCGGACGCCGTGCTCCCCGAAGAAGACACCCAGGCCTTCCTCGAACTCCTCGCCAACCTCCAGGCCGAGCATCAGCCCGTTGGCCCCCTCGAAGAGCTCCTCCTCCACCATCTGGCCACTGCCCAGTGGCGCTTGGCTCGCCTCATCCGGATCGAAACCGGCCTCCTGGCCTGTCGTCTCGATGACACCCGCGCCGACCAGGAGGACCATGACGACGATTATCAAGACGATGACGACCAGGACCACGACGAGCCCGCTCCCAACCACGACCAGCCCCCGGAGGACCCGGAGCGCGCCAAACGAAGAGCGTACGACCAAACCACCCGCCTGCTCGGCCTCTCCTTCGGGAACGACACGTCCGGCCCCGAATCCCTCTCCAAGCTCTCGCGTTACGAGAACACCCTCCGCCGCGCCTTCTACAAAGCCCTCTGGACTCTCCGCTTCGCCCAGGCCCGCCGCATGGGCCAGCCCCCGCCCCGGATGCCAAGATGACGCGGGCCGCTAAGTCCTGCCGAATCAATGGCGGCGCAAAAAATTACGAAACGAAACGGACCCAAACGGCGCCGCCGGCCGACCGTGCCTCAAACAGTGGGCATCATCCTTCTGCGGCGATGAACCCGCTCCCTTTGCCTTTTGCCTGTTGCCTCTTGCCTTCCTCCTTGCCCCCCTCCCCAGCAACTTGCCCCCGCTTCCGGGGTTTAGTTACGCTGTAGGGTGCTTCGCATGCGCGTACTTGAGTTGTGCCTGATCCCCCGCGCGGTCCTCCTCGGCCTGGGGCTGTTCGCCGCCCAGGCCGCCTGGGGCCAGTCCGTGGGGGCCACTTTCGGCGAGGTGGTTCGCCTCGGCTACACAGCCTCGGATGTCATCCTCGATGAATCCAGGGAGTGCCTCTACCTGGTGAACACCAACGCCAATCGGGTGGACATCTACAGCTATCGTGACAAAGGATTGGTCGGCTGGATTCCAGTGGGCAACACGCCCCTGGCGGCCGCCTTGTCTCCGGACAACGCCTGGCTCTACGTCGCCAATAACATGAGCGCCACGCTGAGCGTGATCGACGCGGGTACTCGCGGCGTGGTCCAGACCGTCAGCCTGCCGGCGCGCCCCGAGGGCGTGGCCGTCGGCAGCGATGGGCGCGTGCTGATCACCACCCAGGGCACCGGCGTTGGCTCCTCGCAGAACACCCTGCTGATTTTCGACCGCACCCAGCAGCTTTCCTTCCAGGTGCAGCCGGTGCAGGTGCCCCCCCCGGCGCCGACTCCGACTCCCCTGCCCGCGGTCATGGCCGGGCGCCCCATCACCACCTTCCGCGGAAAGCTCCTCCCCACTCCGGGCCGCGACTTCATCGTCGGCATGACGGTGTTCAATAACTTCAATAACACCTACCTGTTCGTTTACCAGGTCGCCTCGGGCACCGTGCTGAAGACCCGCCAGGTGAGCGGCCAGTCCACCGTGCTGTCCATGTCCCCGGACGGTTCCCGCTTCATGGCGGGCCTCTCGCTGTATGAGACTGCCACGCTCAACGTCATCGCGCAGCACAGCGCCGCCAACGCCCCCTTCCAGATGCCGGGCGGATTCAACCTGACCCAGAACATCGGCGGCAGCGCCTTCGGACCGGACGGAGAAACGCTCTACAGCGCCTTCAACGTGGCCGCCTTCTCGCTGCCCGCGCCGCGCCCGCAGTCGTCCACTCTGCTGATCTCGAACCCCCGCAACCTGGCTCTCAAGCTGGGCATCAAGCTCCCCGAGAGCATCATCGCCAGGATGGTGATCACCGGCGACGGAACGCGCGCCTGGGGCATTTCGGAATCCGGTCTGGTCTGCCTCCCGCTGGGCGCCCTCTACGACTACCCCATCATCATGCCGGAGACCACGCAGGTGTTCCTGGCCGTGGACCAGTGCAACCAGGGGCTGGCCCAGGCCAGGCTGCGCGTGAACAACCTGGGCAAGGGCCGGCTGACTTTCTCGGTGCCCTTCTCTCCGCTGGGCAACTCCGCCATCGCGCAGGCCGACAGCGGAACGGCCCCCGCCACGGTCACCTTCACCATGGAGCCGGGCCGCTTTAACATCAACCGGCAGCCGGGCACCAATCTCTACAGCGGCAACAGCGGCTACCCGGTGCAGATCGACCTGGTCTCACCGGAGGCCATCAACCTCCCCAACACCATCCGGCTGTACATGAACTACCGCCAGACCGACCAGCGCGGCATCATCTACCCGGTGCCCACGGTGCGCGACAACAACCAGGGGCTGCTGGATCTGCTGCTGGACGAGCCGCGCGGCCTGCTCTATGCCACCAATGCCGGCTACAACCGCATCGAGGTTTTCGACCTCAAGAAGCACCAGTTCCTCAGCCCCATCGAGGTGGGGCAGTTGCCGCGGCAAATGGCCCTGAGCCTGGATGGCTTGTACATGTACGTAGCCAACCTGGGGGGCGAATCGGTCAGCATCGTGGACATGGAGCAGCGCAAGGTGGTGGGCCGGGTGGCCTTCCCCCCCGTCCCGCGCAACGCCACCGCCGGCGTGATCGCGCCGCGCACGCTGGCCGTGGGGCTGTCCGGGCTTCAGGTGGTCATGTCCAACGGCGGCCAGTGGAAACTGGTGGGCGACCAGGCCGTGCCGCGCCCCGCCAATCCCAACATCTTCGGCACCACGCCCAACCTGGCGGGGCCGCAGCAGATGCTGGCCACGCCCGGCGGCGAGTACATCGTCACCCTGAACGGGCAAGGGGTGGCCTTCCTCTACGATGCGCTGATCGACAGCTACACGGTGTCGCGCCAGATCCACACCCCCAACCAGCCCATCATCAGCTACTTCGGACCTCTGGGAGCCGCCGGCAAGGGCAGCTTCTTCCTGGCCAACGGCCTCATCATGAGCTCCTCGCTGGCCGTCATCGGGGGCGCCGAACGCCCGGGTCAGGTGGTCTACGGCCCGCCCACCGTTCCAGGCCAGCCGCCCACCCAGACCATCGTTAGCGCGGGGCAACGCAACATAGCCTCGCTGGCGCCCATCGACGAGAACCTGTTCGTGCGCCTGACCACGCCCGTGCGGCAGAACGCCACCGCCGCCACGCGCGACGACGTGCGGCCCACTATCGAGATGGTGGACCTTCGCTCCGGCGCCGAGTCCCTGGTCGGAGTGGCCGCCGAAAATCCCCCCTTCAGCGTCTTCGGCCAGCAGCGCATGAACATCCCGCCTCGGCAACTGGTGGTGGATTCCCAGGGCAACGCTTACGCCATCACCATCTCCGGCCTCAGCGTGATCCCGCTGACGCCCTCCGGCTCCGGCACCCGCCCCTCCATCCGCGGCGGCTCGCGCGGCATCGTCAACTCCGCCGACGGAACCACCAACTTCGGGCCCGGCTCCTTTGTCACCGTCAGCGGAACGAACCTGGCCGCGGCCGGCGCCGCCGAGATCGTTCCGCCGCCCTCGGTCCTGGGCGGCTCCTGCGTCACCTTCAGCGATGTTCCCCTGCGGCTGCTCCAGACTTCCAGCGGGCAGATCTCGGCCCAGGTTCCCGACGATCTGCGGCCCGGCATCTACGTGGCCCAGGTGCGCTCGCTGGCCACCGCCCAGGTTTCCGACCCGGTGGTCGTGACCGTGTTGAGGCCTCAAACGCAGTAGCCGCGGCCTGTGGTACGCTGCGCCTGAAGGCATGCGCCGTGAACCTGACTTTTTCGGGGACCGCGAAATGGTCCTCGTCTGCATCGCCAAGCGCCTCAACGAGGCGCTGAAGCTGGAGAGCCTCCTCACCGAGGCCGGCCAGGACTACCTGGTGGAGCCTGACCACTACCAGGGGGGCATCCTCTTCCGCTCCGAGCGCGTAGGAGCCTTCTTCTACGTGCCCGAGGAGATGGCTCAAGCTGCGCGGCAACTGCTGCGCGATCGCGGCTACCGGCCGCTGGCGGATGAAACTTGAAGAGCTGCGAAAGGATCCGACAAGCTGAAGCTTGTCCCACATGGCAGCGTGGCGCCAGTGGCGCAAGCTTCAGCTTGCGCTGGCGGTGTTTTCGCAGCTCCGTGAACCAGCGGCTGGTGGTGGCGCTGCTGGCCGCGGGTGGGGCGGCCGGCGCGGACCTGGTCCTCGAGTCGGTCACCGTCAAGGCCACCTTCGAGTGCGTGGGCGTGCGGGCCGTTTACCGCGGGGACGAGAACAGCAACAGCGGCGTCGCCATACGCTACCGCGAGAAGGGCGCCCAGGGCTGGCGCGCGGGGCATCCGCTGATCCGCATCAAGGGCAACCGTTTCGTCACCAGCCTGTTCTGGCTGGCCGAAGACACCACCTACGAAATCGAGCTGGAGGCCGCGGACCCCGAGGGCGCGGTCATCGCTTTCCCGCAGCCGCTCGAAGTCACCACGCGCTCGTCGCGCTTCCCCGCTTCGGGCCGCGACCTGTGGGTGGACGCCGTGTCGCCGCCCGGCGGCGACGGCACACCGGGCGCGCCCTTTGATTCGATCCAGCGCGCCTCCGCCGCGGCGCAGCCGGGTGATACGGTGCGCATACGTCCCGGCGTCTACCGCGAGCAACTGCGCCCCGCCCGCTCGGGCGCGCCGGACAACTGGATCCGCTACCTGGGCGATGGCCCCGGCGTGGTGCTGGACGGCGGCGAGACCCTCTCCACCGACTCGGGCTGGAGCGACGCCGGCCAGGGCGTCTACAGCCGCGCCTACGCCAGGAGCCCGCGCTACATGGCCCTGGACGGCGTCCGGCTCTATCGTCATTCCAGCCTCGAGAACCTGCGCAGCCGCGGCGACGGCATCGAGGGCGGCTTCTTCATCCAGAGCGGCGTCCTGTACGTCAAGCCGCCGGACGGCGCGCCGCTCGCCGGCCGCACGCTGCGCGCGGCCCTGCTGGCCTACGGGGTCTATCTGGAGGGCCTCAGCTACATCGAGGTCCGCGGTCTGGATGTGGGCTACTACGACGAGATGGGGGTGCGCCTCCGTAACTCGCATCACTGCGCCGTGCGCGACTCCATCATCCACGACAGCCGGCAGATGATCCGCGTGGACCAGGAGCGCTCCACCGACAATCTCATCGAGGGCAACCGCATCTTCGGCTCGGGCGTGCTGGAGTGGCCCTGGGACATCTGCCATCACGACCACGATTGCAGTTCCAACGGCGTCTCGGTGAGCGCCGCGGGCGAGGGCAACGTGGTGCGCGGCAACTACATGACGGGCTTGTTCAACGGCATCTACCTGGGCGGATGGGTGACCGACTATCCCGAGACCTGGGCCGCGGAGAACGACGTCTACGACAATCTCATCGAGTACGTCAAGGACGACGCCATCGAGCCGGAGTGCCAGGCCATCAACCTGCGGATCTTCCGCAACCACATGCGCAACCTGTTCGTGGGCATCTCGCTGGCCCCCATCGAGACCGGCCCCACCTGGGTGCTCTATAACGTGGCGCACACCTTCCGCCCTCACGACATGGGCAAGGGCCAGTGGGTGAAGATCTCGCTCACGCCCAACGGCGAGCTGCCGCTGGGGGAGGTGCGCATCTATCACAACAGCTCTCACACCAGCGTCGAGGAGCACAACGGCTGGGGCTCGCCGGGCTTCGGCAACATCCACTTCCTCAACAACGTGGTGGCGGCCACGCGCTACATCTTCGAGCAGTCGGGAACGCTCTTGATGCCGCCCGGCAACCTGCTGGACTACAACAACCTCTACACCAGCGACGCAGGGCGCTTCGTGAAGTGGAACAGCCTGCGGCTGGACGCGGCGGGCTTCAGGGCGCTCGGTTTCCAGCGGCACGGCCTGAACGAGCCGCCCCGCTACCGCGACCCGGCCGCGGGCGACCTCAGCCTGCTGCCCGATGATCCCGGCATCGACAAGGCCCTCTACCTGCCCGGCATCAACGACGGCTTCTGCGGCGCCGCGCCCGACCTGGGCGCCGTCGAGTACTGCGCCGAGGAGACCGTCGGCGCTCAGGCCGGCGAATCATCCGACCACGCTACTCGGAGCTCACGCCGGAAGGCTCGATCTGGAGCTCGTTGACGACCTTCTTGACGCCCTTGACCTTGCGGGTGAGGCGCCCGGCCTTCTCTTTGATCTTCTCGGTGCGGACCTTGCCGCGCAGGGTGACCACGCCCTGCTCGACGATCACCTCCAGCGCCCCGCCCTTCACGTCGCGGTCGCCGGCCAGCCGCAGGCGGACGTCGTCGTAGATCTGGTCGTCGGAGACGGTCTGCGCCAGGCAGGCGCCGGCCAGAACCGCCAGCAG
>VFZS01000264.1 GCA_016871095.1 Acidobacteriota bacterium | reverse complement strand
CCACCACCGCCTGGATGGTCAGCGGGGCGCTGCCTTCGAAGCGGTTGTTGACGAAGATGAAGGCCGCCCGGCGGTTGTCGCGGGCCTGGGAAATGAGGTCGCGCAGCGCCTGCCGGCCTTCCGGGTTGGGGTCCTTGGTCTCTTCATAGGGGGAGAAGAGGTTGACCGCCTGCTCGTATGCGCGTCCGCGGCGCAGCAGGGCGCGGCACACGGTGAAATCGGCGGTCCAGGCGCCGGGGATGCGAAGCTGGACGCCCAGCTCGGGCATGCGTGTCCAGGCGTTGAAGACATGCGCCACGTTGTGCGCACGCAGGCAGCCGAAGTACTCTCCAGCCAAGTACTCGGGGTTGCGGATCTCCACCGCATAGCGCCAGTCCGGAGGCAGCGCCGCCAGGAAGCGGTCCAGGTCCGCCAGGAAATCGGCCGCCTGCGCGTAGCTCTTCTTCGAGAAGGTTCCGAACTCGATGATCAGCGCCGCCACCTGCGCGCGGTGAGGCTCCAGCGGGCGCAGGAAGGCATCCTGAAAAAGGCCGGGGTCGAGAAACGAGGGGTTGTCCTGCCCGCCCCGCGCGCCGTAGCGCGCGTGAGCAGGATACGTCTTCACGGTGATCTGCTCCGGCGTCTTGAAGGCGTAGCGCAGCCGGGCCGGCGCGGAACCGAACAGGCGCCGCCAGTAGGCCTCCGAGGGAAACTGGTAGAAGGAGAAATCGCCGCACACTACGGGAAAGGTCTCGGCGTACTCGGCCAGGCAGGTGTCTTCGAAATACTTCTTTGAAAAGCCGCCACGACGCACGTAACGCTCGCGGGTGTAGATCTGTCCGAGCCAGCCTTCGTACTTCCAGGAGCTGGCGCCTATGAGAATGCCGTCCCCGGCCAGGCGGGCCAGCGCAGCGGCCAGGGCGTGGCGATCGAAGGACCCGGGCGGCTCGAACAGGGACGCAGAGGACACTGGTCCCATCATAGCGGCGCCGGACACCGGTTAGTGTGCTGTCTCGCAGGTTCGTTGACAACAGGCGCTTCACGGGCGACAGGCTGAAGGCCTGTTTCACCTGGCGGCTTCTCCGCGGCCAAGCCACTGAGGCGGACCCCCGGTCCGCAGCCGGACCCGGTCCGGCCCTGCACCGGCCGGGGGGGGCGGCGTCCAGTCTCTCATCGCCAGTCTCCCAATGGGCGTTGCAGGCCAGATCGCTGTCGCGGCAGTCCAGCGTGAGCTGCCACTGCCAGTCTGCGTCGCCGCGGGTTCCCGTCGCGGCTTGGCTCTATAATAGTCGGACATGGAGCCGCTATCCGACTTGCTGGAGCGTTTCCGGCGCGGGCCGGACCTGGTCGCCGCCGTCATCACCGGGGCGGCGGGCGCGGAACTGGATTTCGTCCCGTCGCCGGAGAAGTGGAGCATCCGGCAGATCCTGGCCCACCTGGCGGACTCCGAGATCGTCTGCTCGGACCGTTTCCGCCGCGTCATCGCCGAGAACAACCCCACCCTGGTGGCTTACGACCAGGATGCCTGGACCGCACGCCTCGGTCACCGGCGCCGCAAGACCAAGGACTCGCTCGATCTGTTCCGCCGCCTGCGCGCCGAGAACTACGAGCTCATGAAGGACCTGCCCGAAGCGGCTTTCGCGCGCACCGGCAACCACACCGAGCGGGGAACCGTCACACTCCAGGACCTGATCGTGTACGACACCGAGCATCACGAGAAGCACGCCCAGCAGTTGCAGGAGCTGCGGCGGCAGTACCGGCAGTCCCGCAGCGGGAGGTGAAGGGTGACAGAGAAAGGGGACAGGCTGCCCTGTCCACGGTGGGACAGGCTGGCCTGTCCCCTTTTCCTGTGCGCCGCCCTCATGCCGGGACTGTTGCCGGCTCAGGCGCAGGTGCCGCGGGAGGTCTTGTTGCTGGCGCGCATCCGGCAGAAGATGGCGGATCACCTCACCCGGATGCCCGACTACACCTGCCTGGAGACCGTCGAGCGCTCCACCCGCCGGCGTTCCTCGCTTCCCTTCCTGCACGTGGACACCGTGCGGGTGGAGGTGGCTCACCTAGGCATGAAGGAACTGTACTCCCGGCCCGGCGGGCTGAAGTTCGAGGAGTCCGACCTGGCCAATCTGGTGGGCGGAGGAATGACCGCCAGCGGCGAATTCGCTCTGCATCTGCGCTCCATCTTCGGCAGTTCCATCCCGCTGTTCACCTACCGGGGCGAGGAGGACCTCGAGGGGCGGCGCACCGTGCGCTACGAGTACAACGTTCCCCAGAATCTCAGCGGCTACCGTCTGCGCATAGCCAGCCGGGAAGGCATCGTAGGCTTCTCCGGCTCCTTTTGGGCCGACCCGGAAACGCTCGAGGTCGTGCGCCTGGAGGTGAAAGCGGAGGATATTCCGCCGCATGTGCCGGTGCTGAGCGCGGTGACGTTGATCGACTACGCTAAGGTCTCCATCGGCGACTCCGAGGCGCTGCTGCCGCGGCGCGCGGAGCTGGTGATGACGGAGTCTCTCGGGCGGCAGCTTCTGAACCGGACCGAGTTCACCAACTGCCGCCAGTACGTGGGAGAATCGGTGGTTCTGTATGTGGAATCGCAGGTCAACTACGATCCGCCGCCGGAGAAAAAGAAGAAGAAGTGAGAAATAACGAGGCGCCAGATGACTGATCGCAGGACCTTCATGAAGAGCGGGCTGGCCGTTCCAGCGGTCGGCGCGGCCCAGGGCGGGGCCGTGCCGCTGCGGGAGAAGTTCTTCGGCTGCATCGCCGGGTGCCACATCGGTTCCTCGATGGGCGCGGTGGTCGAGGGATGGCCCTTCGAGCGGATCGAGCAGCAGCACGGCACGCTGAACCGGCTGCTGTCCTACGAGCACTACCGCAATGGCTGGCAGCGCGAGCCGGGCACCACCGAGGACGGCGTCGAGCGGCAGAAGCTGATGATCACCGCCATCATCGACCAGCAGGACCGGGTGACCGCCGAGGACGTGCGCAAGACCTGGGTGCGGGACATCAAGCCCGAATCGGCGGGCAAGGTCTCCGAGCCGTTTGAAGCCATCCTGCTGGCCATGGCCAAGACCCCCATTCCCGCCAACGACCTGGGCAAGTACTGCGACTACGCGGGGCTGGTCTCGATGGCGCGCTCCTGCCACCCCATCGGGCTGATCAACGCCGGCGATGTGCGCGGCGCCATCGAGGACGTCTACGAGGTGGGGCAGCTCTACCAGACCGCGCGCAGCCGCGGACTGCACTGGGCCGCCGTGACCGCCGCCGCCATCGCCGCCGCCACGCGGACCGGCGCCACAGTGGACACGGTCCTTGGGGCGGTGTTCGACAACTGCGAGAAGGGCGTGGTGCGGGAACTGGAGCGCGGTCTCAAGCTCACCGCGAAGTGCCAGGATTTCCGCGAGCTGCGCGCCGCCTTCGTCCCGGTTTACGCGGGCACGGGCATCCCGTATGCCAGCAGCTACGCCAACGAGGTGGTCACCAAGGCGGTGTGCGTCTTCCGCATGGTGAAGGGCGTCACCTGGGAGGCCATCGTGGCCGCGGTCAACCTGGGCCGCGACACCGACTGCGCCGCCGCCGTGGCCGCCGGCATCTCCGGCGCGCTCACCGGGGCCGGCTCCATCCCCCCGGAGATGATCAAGCAGGTGGACTACGCCACCACACTCAACGTCTACACCAACTCCCAGCGCACTCTGCGGCAGCACGCCGACGGCCTCTACGACGCTTTCCAGGCGCGACTGCGCAAGATGAAGACCTACGCCGAGGAAATGGCGCGCGCCTGAGACATGCCGCGCATACGCCACTTGAGGTGGTGGCTGGCCGGCCTGCTGCTGGTGGCCACCGTCATCAACTATCTGGACCGGCAGACCCTCTCCGTGCTGGCCCCCCTGCTGCGCGACCTCTATCACCTCAGCAACACCGACTACTCGCGCATTGTCTTCGCCTTCATGCTGGCCTACACCCTCATGCAGGCCGGCTCGGGACGCATCATGGACTGGCTCGGGACCCGCCGCGGCTTCTCGTTGACCATCACCTGGTGGTCGGTGGCGGCCATGCTGCACGCGGTGGCCAACTCGGCGCTCCACTTCGGGCTGTTCCGCTTCCTGCTGGGGTTGGGCGAGGCCGGCAACTGGCCCGGCGGCGTCAAGGCGGTTTCGGAATGGTTCCCCGCGCGCGAGCGCGCCTTCGCCATCGGATTATTCAACAGCGGCTCGTGCCTGGGAGCGGTGGTGGCGCCGCCGCTGGTGACCTGGATCGCGCTCACCTGGGGCTGGCGCGCGGCGTTTCTGTTGACCGGGGCGCTGGGCTTCCTGTGGCTCGGGGCCTGGCTGATTCTCTACCGGCGGCCCGGCCTGGCTGATTCTCTACCGGCGGCCCGGGGAGCATCCGTGGGTCACTCCCGAGGAGCTCGAACACATCCAGTGGGATGGGCCTTCAGGCCTGTCAGCGGAGAAGGCCGGAGCAGCCAAGGCTGGAGCCTTATGCGGTGGTGGGATAAGCCTCCAGGCTTGTCACGGGGACAAGGCTGGAGCCTTATCCCACGTGCGCTGGGTCGAGCTGTTCCGCTACCGCCAGGCCTGGGGCCTGGTGCTGGCGCGCATGCTGGCGGATCCCGTGTGGTGGTTCTACGTTTTCTGGCTGCCGGAGTACCTGCGGCGCGAACGGGATTTCAGTCTCGCCATGATCGGCTACTTCGCCTGGATCCCGTTCCTGACCGCGGACGCGGGCAACTTCGTAGGGGGCGGCCTGTCGAGCTGGCTCATCAAGCGGGGCTGGCCGCTGCTGCGGGCGCGCAAGGTGGTGATGTTCGCCAGCGCCTCGGTCATGCTGGTGGGACTGCCGGCAGTGCTGACATCAAGTCCCGCGTGGGCCGTGGCGCTGATCAGTCTGGCCACGCTGGCCTACTCCTCGTGGGCCGCCAACATACTCACGCTGCCCGCGGACCTGTTCCCGCGCGGGGTGGTGGCCTCCGTTTCGGGACTGAGCGGCAGCGGCGCCGGCATCGGCGGCATGACCTTCACCCTGGTGGTCGGTGCGGTGGTGGACCGTTTCTCCTACGTGCCCGTCTTCACCGCCGCCGCGCTTATGCCGCTGGTTGCCGCCACCATCATTCTGCTCAGCATCCACCGGCCCATCGGTCAGAAAGAGTAAGCCAGTCCCAGACGCAGGAACCGCGCGGGTTGAAGGGCCAGCGGGAGGCGCTGGTTGAAGCGCGGCCCGCTCAGGTCGTCCTCCCGCAGCCGGCTGCCGCGGTTGAGCACGTTGAATACGTCGGCGTATGCCTGGAGCGCGCCAAACCGCCGGCTCAGCCGCAGGTCCCAACTGAGGTAGTACTGCGTGCGGTGGCCTCCCTCCGGGCTGCCGCGCACCGTGGCCGCAATCAGCATCGGACCCTGCGCCAGGTCCTTCACCAGAAGACGCCGGCCGAAAGCCAGGCCGTCCAAATAGGTGACTACGCTGCCGCTCTCGAAGCCGCCCAGCTTGCGCGGCGCGCGCCAGCTTGCCAGGAATCTCCCGGTGTAGGCGCGGTCAAAGAAGCTGCGTCCGTAAGCGTAGAGGAGCGTGTTCGGATCCTGAAACAGCGAGCCTGCGACGCCGGGGTCGTTCTCCCAGGCCTCGTTGCCGGCGTTGTTCTGCCCGGTGCTCTTGGCCGCCAGGAAGGAAGCGCGGCACTGAAAACCGGAGTGCCCGGCGCCGGCTTCGAGCAGCACTCCCTCGCTGAGCGTGCGTAGAGCCGGGGTGGACAGCAGCAAGAAGCGGAGCCGGGGTGGACCGCAGCAAGAAGCGATCCGCGCCGAAGGTAGCCGGATCCTGCTCCCAGACCAGCACCTGTTGGTCGTCGAAGGTGCCGTTGATGAAGTCCGGCCCGGGGTCTTGGATGATGCGTGGGGGAAGGTAGCTGAGGAACACGGGAGGGTTCACTACAGCGAGGCGGTACTTGTCCTCGCGGCGGAAGGCGCCCACCCGCGCGAAACTGCGAGCCGGCAGAGAAACCTCAGCGGAGACGGTGAACTCGTCCGCAAACGGACGCCGCAGGCGGCTGGAGATGCTGGAGTAGGCTCCGCCGAAGCGGCGCAGCAGCTCGCCTCTCTCCCGCGGCTGAAAGCGCCGGTCGCCGTTGGCGTCCACCCAGCGGTACTCAAGGCCGCTCAGGCTGTCGGGGCTGGCGAAGTCCAGATACCGGCCCGCCAGCGGCGCGTACGCGCGCGCATAACCGCCCCGCAGCGCCAGTCGCGCCAGCGTCAGCGCCAGACCCACGCGCGGCGCGAGGTGATGCCACGAGAGGGAGGCGGGCTCCGCGCCGCGCGCCGAGTCCAACCGGATGCCCGCTTCGACCGCGAGCCACCCGGTGAGCGCGAGGCGGTCTTCCAGCGCCAGGGACAACGTCTGAACGCGGCTGTGGCTGCGCGCCGGCGTATTCAGCTCCACCACGAAGGCCGGCTCGCCCTCCGCCGTGACGGCATGGACGCCGCCCGGGGCGGTGTAGCGGTTGCGCATTCCGGCGGCCTGCCATTCCGCGGCCAGGGTGAATTGGTGGTCTCGGGCGAAAAGCCGCGGCGCGGCGGGCTGGAGCGCCGCCTGAAAGCTGTGACGGGTCCGCAAGGCGCGGTTGGCCAGCGGCGGGGATCCGCTGACGCCGCCGGTCGTCAGTTCGATGCGGGTCGGCGCTCCCGGTTCACCCCCGCGGGTGTCGAGATGCGCCCTCAGATATGCGTGGTGTCGAGATGCGCCCTCAAATATGCGTAGCGCAACTCGAAGGCGCTCTTGGCTCGCGGGCGCCAGCCCGCCTGCACCAGGCTGTAGCCGTCGTGTCCCTCCAGATCAGGATGCGGACGCAGCGGCGGGGCCATGCGCCGTCCCGTGAGCGCCTCCAGCCCCGCGGGCAAGGCCCAGCCGGATGTGCGGGTCCACGCGCCGCTGAAGCCGGCCTCGAGTTGATGGCGCGGGACAGGGTTCACTCGAAACCGCGCGTTCCCGAGAAGCGCGCGGCTGTCCAGGTCCTCTCCCGGCGGCGCCCGGGGCACCGTCTGAGAAGCCCACTGCCCCGTGGTGGAGACGAACATGTCGGCGCGGCGTCCCAGCGGGCCGTCGGCCTCCAGGTGGTTGTGCGTCAACCAGTGGAACTGCTCGGGGCGTTGCAGCAGACCGCGCCCAGAAGGAGGCGGCAGGTTGTCAGAAGCCAGCCGGGACTCTGTCGAGTAACTGGCGAGGCGCCCGTGCCACGCGCGGCTCGGCTCGCGCAACTGTAGTGCGACCACGCCGTCCGGCTGGAGCGCCGTCTTCTCCAACGCCTCCACGTCCACCGGCCCCAGGGGCCGGCCCGGCTGATAAGGGTCGGTGAGGTCCGTGCCGTCGAGCCGGTAGCGCGTTGCGGTCCAGGAATAGCCGTATCGTGACACCAGCGCGCCGGCGCCCGCGGCTAATGCGCTAAGCGTCAGCGGCTCCACCACGACGCCAGGCTCCTGCTGTAACAGCAAGCCCGGCAGGGTGAAGTGGATCGGATAAGCAACGCCGCCCAGTTGCGCCCCGGCCGGCGTGGCCACCGCGGCCAGCAATGCCAGCCTCGGCAGCTTCATGCCATGCCTCCGCCCAACGACTCTA
>VFZS01000263.1 GCA_016871095.1 Acidobacteriota bacterium | reverse complement strand
CGGCTTTCGTCTCCTCCGCCGCCTGGGCGCTGGCGTGCCGGCCGCGCTGCTGAGCGCGACGGTGTTTCAACTGGGCGGTTTCTTCGCCGCGCGCACACAGCACCTGGGCCCGGTGTGCACGGCCGCCTGGATGCCTCTGGCGTGGCTGGCCGTGCTGCGCCTCGGCGAAGGTGTCACCGCGCGCCGCCTGGCCCTGCTAGCCTTCGCCTGCGGCATGTCCATCCTGGCGGGCTTTCCCGCCGGGGCGGTCGTGACGATGGGTTCCGCGTTGCTGCTGGCCGCCGGGCTGGTGGTGTGGCGCATGGCCCATCCGCGGCTGCTCGGCGGCGCGCTGCTGGGTGTGGCGTGGGCGTTCGCTCTGGCGGCCATTCAGTTGATCCCCACCTTGCAGCTCAGCCGCCTCAGCGTGGCCCAGTTCCGCACCGACTGGCTCGAAGGCGGCGGCGGGCTGCCCCTGGCTGCACTGGTGTCGCTGGCGGCACCCAACTACTACGGGATCTTCGACCTCAAGAGCTATGCCCATCCCTGGCAGCCTACCGAGCTGTATCTTTATTGCGGCATCCTGGGGCTGCTGCTGGGTCTGGCCGCCGCGCTGGCCCGCAGAACCCGCACGGCGGTGCTGTTCGCCGTCTTCACTGTGCTCACGGCTCTCTGGATGCTCGGCGATTCGATGCCTCTCGGCAAGGGCCTCTACGTGGTGCTGCCGGAGTTCGCGCGCAACGCGCTGCATCCCGAGTTCGCCGCGCCCGCCTTCATGCTCTCGATGGCCGTGCTGGCCGGACTCGGCGCGCAGCAGTTCCTCAAGCGCCCGGCGCTGGCCTGGCTGGCGGTGGGCATCGCCGCCCTGGACCTTACGCTGGTCGGCTCGGCGCGGCCCATGAACACTGCGTCGATTCGCGAGGAACCCGGCGTCACCGGCGACCAGTTCGAAGGCAGCCGCATGGCGCTCGAGCGCATCCGCCTCCTGATCCAGCGCGATTTCCCGCCGGCGCGCATCGACACAGCGGATGCCACGGAAAGCTGGGCCATGACCGCGCCGCTGACGCGGGTCCCCACCTCGAATGGCTACGACCCGCTCACCGTGTTCCGCACCATGCAGGCGCGCCTGGCCTTCGCCAAAGGCGAGCGCTGGGGCGCCTACTACAACATCACCGATCTGGAGTCGCCTGTGCTCGACCTGGTGGGCGCGCGCTACATCCTCTCGCGCCGCGCGATTGACCCGGCGCTCGCGGCCCGCGCCGGGCTGGTCCACGTGGCCGACCTGGCCGCCGAGAAGGTCTATGAGAACACCCAGGCGTTGCCGCGCTTCTTTCTGGTGGGCCGGCTCCGCCATGCGCGCAGCCTGGATGAAGCCGCCGCGCGGTTGCGCTCGCGGGATTTCGACCCGCGGGTGGAGGCTGTTGTGGAAGGGGCGTTCGAGCTTGGTTCCAGCGGCGGGGGCACGGTGCAGGTGATCGAATACGCCTTGCGGCGTGTGGCGCTCGAGACGGACGCTGCGGCGCCCGCTTTCCTGGTGACTTCGGAAACCCACTACCCTGGCTGGCGCGTGCGCGTGGACGGGCGCGAGCAGCCCATCTACTACACCAACGTGGCGTTCCGCGGCCTCGCGGTCCCGGCGGGCCGTCACCGCGTCGAGTTCGAGTTCACGCCCTCCATCCTGTGGCCCTCCGCCGTCCTCAGCTTCCTGGCCCTCCTCCCCCTCTGCCCGTTGCCATTTCTCGGACGCCTGACCGTGGTCCATTCAACTGCTGCTCCAGCAGGCACTGGCCCGGTTCCCAGAGCACCGGTTCCAAGGGCCTGACTGTCATCAGGCATATCGGGGAGTACGGAGTGCGAAGCCAAACGTGTTGGCCGCCCCGACGAGAGCGGTTGAGCAGGGCAACTTCCGAGTGGCCGACGATCCGCCCGAAATCCGGCCACATCGTCGGGTCGGGCGTTTTCCGTCCAGTTGACGTCACCAGGACGTGAAGGGGACTTCTCGGGACCGATCCTAGATCGCGCTCCTCCATACGCTGACGTTCGCGGTTCGATTCGGTTGTCTCATAATCAGAACCAAGTCCACGCCCATATCCGTCGCCTGCCCAGCCAGGGCGGCCCTGCGTTAGGCCCCGGGTCGGTCCGCCACAATCTGTGGCCTCGTGAAGTCCCCGTCCGCCCCGGGCTGGTTGGTGGCTGTGCTTGCGCTCAGCCTCCACCCGGAGTAGTGTATTCTCTCAGCTATGGGGAAGACCTGCTTTTTCGTTTCCAGAATCGGCGACCCGGATAGTCCAGAACGGGAGTTCTCCGATAAAGTGCTCAAGTATATCGTTGCGCCGGTGTTGGACAAATGCGGGTACCAGACGCCTGTCCGCGCTGATCGGATCACGCAACCGGGCGTAATTACGACCCAGGTGTTCACGCACCTCTGGAACGATGACTTGGTGATCGCCGACTTGACGGGTAGGAATCCTAACGTGTTTTATGAGCTTGCCGTAAGGCACATTCGCCGAAAGCCGTTCATCCACCTGATACAGGAAGGCGAGGGAATTCCTTTTGATATCGCACCAAACCGGACCCTCACCTTCGGATTCGACATTGAGAAAGCCGAACAGGCGAAAACAGCGCTGGAGGCGATGATCACAGCCGCTGACGATGATCGTGCGACCGAAACGCCACTCTCGCTCGCCGTGGACTTCTCCACTGCGGGCGTGAGTGCGAATCCGCTTGGGGGCGGCATTGCTCAGATCCTCTCCGCGGTTCAGGAGATAAAAGGAGCTGTTCAGGGGCAAGTGGCTCAAAGACCGTGGGGACACGGGCGCAGTAGGCTTGTTCGGGATGTCGTCATGGAACGTTTATCCGACAAGCTGAGAGAGCTTGGAGTACCGGTAAAAAGCCTCGGCATGCCGGTGGAGACTCCAGGCGGAATCACGATTGAGTGTGGGGATCGAAAGATCGAAATCCCAATAGGGGACGCCGCCGACCTTGTAGACGGTATTATCAAGCCACTAGAGTTTCTTAAACGAATCGGCGCGTGATGGTTCGCGCAGGTGCCCACCGCAAATCGAAGCGGGCACCGCAACCGATAATGTTTTCGTCGCCCTGGCCACGGCGAGCGGGTGCCATAGGGATTGCCAGATCCTGCGAAACGCCGGTCAAGTCAACTGGGGAGTCACCCGGTCGTGTAGTCCCCAAACCGTCGATCTGGCCGCGAAGGAAGCCGATCATGGTCGGTTGACGGGCTACTCGGAAACCATGGCTCGGATTCCATGCAGTGCTGGCCGCGGATGCCCCAGCCACGCCAAGGGGGCTCGAGACCTTGCAGTGGGCGGTTGAGTTTGACGCGCATCGAGGCTTGCCCATCTGGGTGACATGTCGGCTTCCAGTAGGTACCGGTGGAGGAAGCAGCTTCGCTGTTGCTCGCGCTTGCGGGATTTCGATCCGCGGGCGGAGGCCGTCGTGGAAGGGGCGCCCGAGCCTAGCTCCGGCGGCGAGGGCACGGTGCGGGTTCTCGAATACGCCCTGCGGCGTGTGGTGCTCGAGACGGACGCTGCGGCGCCCGCTTTCCTGGTGACTTCGGAAACCCACTACCCTGGCTGGCGCGTGCGCGTGGACGGCCGCGAACAGCCCATCTGCTACACCAACGTGGCGTTCCGCGGCCTCGCGGTCCCGGCGGGCCGTCACCGCGTCGAGTTCGAGTTCACGCCCTCCATCCTGTGGCCCTCGGCCCTCCTCAGCCTTCTGGCCTGGCTCCCCTTCTGCCTGTTGCCCTTTCTCTGACGCCACGGCGTGACCCATGCCCCGCTCCTCCCCGCGGACACAGGCGGATCGCGGACTGACACCCGCAGCCGAAACGGCCCCGCTTCAATGCTAGACTGGCCGAGTGGCGGGAATGAGCGCCAAAACCCGGTGGATGCTGAACGTGCTGCTGGCGGTGGGCAGCCTGGGTGTGAGTCTGGCCGTCATGGAGGTCGTGGCCCGCCTGTTCCTGCCGCAGTGGGCTCCCCGCACGGCGCGGCTGACGCAGTTCTGGCGCTTCGATCCTCACTTGGGCTGGCTGAATGCGCCCAACAGCAGCGGACGTTTCGACGCGCTGGGCTTTCGCAGCGCCGTGAATCACAACGCCAGGGGTTTCCGGGGACCGGTGGTGCCTTACCAGCGCACCGGCTCCCGGCGGCTGCTGGTTCTGGGCGACTCCTTCGTATGGGGCTTCGGAGTCAGCGACGAGGAGACACTCACCGAGGCCTTCACGAGGATGCAGCCGGGGTGGGAGGCAGTCAACCTGGGAGTGAGCGGCTTCAGCACCGACCAGGAGCTGCTGCTGTACCAAGCGGAGGGGCGCCGCTACCAGGCGGACGCGGTGGTGCTGATGCTGTGTTCGAACGACATACCGAACAACCTCGCCAGCACCGCCTACCTGATTTACGGCAAGCCCGTCTTCCGGGAGCGCGGCGGGGAACTGGAACTCCTCAACCAGCCGTTGAAGAAGCCGTCCTGGCCCGGGTACGCCGCGGCCAGCCTGACTTCGCGTTCCTATGTGCTCAGCGCCGCCAGCCGGGTTGTCTCGGACTGGCGCAAACAGATCTCCAGCCGGCGGGCCCGTGAGGCTGCGCGCCCTCAGGCATCCTCCAACGCCCCGCAGGGCTTTCCCCGAAACCCGGCCGAGAGCATCACCGGGCGCTTGCTCGTGGAGCTGAAGCGCGCCGTGGCCGCCAGACAGCCCGGCGCGCGCTTCGTGGTGGTGCTGGTGGAGGACCTCGGGGCCGAGGGCACACGCCTTATCGGCGACTATCTCCGCGAGCGCGAGATTGAGTACATCCCGCTGATAGACTACATCGCACCAGACGCCCCGGCGTTGCACGTTTCCGACGGGCTGCACTGGAGCGCGCGGGGACATGAGACGGTCGCTCGTGTTCTCGCCGCCCGGCTGGCCGCGGAGCCGGCGCGGCCCTGACAGGTTGCGCGGGCTCCAGGGCTATGGCAGAATGGCCGATAGGAGTTGGGGTGCGTCTTGGCCCAAGGTGGTAAGTGCGCGGCGGAGGTAGTCCGTCTCCGGAGTAACCGGCGGAGGAAGGCGAACCTATGGCGGTAACCGGGCTGCACGAGGACTTGACCCGGCGGCACGAATTGGCGGGATCCTCCGACCGGAGCTTCGGGCTGCTGGCGGCAGGCCTGTTGTTGCTGCTTGGCGCCTGGCCCTGATTCTGGGGCGGGCGGTTCCGGGTGTGGGCCCTGGTGGTGGGCGCGGCGGTCTTGGGGCTGGCCCTGGTTTGGCCGCGGGCGCTGCACCCGTTGAACCTGCTCCTGACCCGGTTGAGCCTGTGGATTGGCCGCTTCACCAATCCCGTGATCCTGGGAGCGTTGTACTATTTGGTTTTTGCGCCGCTGGGGGTGTTGTTGCGGCTGGTGGGCCAGGATTCCCTGAAGCTCCGCCGCGATCCTGGCGCTGGAAGTTACTGGTTGAGACGCCAGCCCCCGGGGCCACCGCCGCCGAGCATGGCGCAGCAGTTCTGAGGAGGCGCAAGCATGGGTTTTGTGCGGGAGTTCACAGCGTTCCTGCGAGTTCGAAAGAAATACTGGCTGCTGCCGGCGATCCTGATGATGCTGCTGTTTGGGTTGCTGGTGCTGGCGCAGGGAACCGCCGTGGCTCCCTTCATCTACACGCTTTTCTGAAGCGCGATGCGCGTGCTCGGCATCTCCGCCTACTATCACGACAGCGCCGCCGCGCTGGTCGAGGACGGCGAGGTCCGCGCGGCGGCGCAGGAAGAGCGTTTCACCCGCAAGAAGCACGACGCCCGGTTCCCCCATCACGCGGTGCGGTTCTGCCTGGAGCACTGCCAGGTGCGCGCCCAGGACCTGGACTACGTGTGCTTCTACGACAAGCCCTTTCTGAAGTTCGAGCGGCTGATTGAGACTTACCTGGCTTTTGCGCCGCGCGGTTTTCGCTCGTTCCGCATGGCCGTCCCGCTTTGGATCCGCGAGAAGCTCTTCCAGAAGGCCCTGCTGCGCGCTGAGCTGGCCAAACTCAGCCCGGAGACCGACTGGACGGCGAAACTGCTGTTCACCGAGCACCACCTGAGTCATGCCGCCAGCGCCTTTTTCCCGTCCCCGTTTGAGGAAGCCGTCATTCTCACCATGGACGGGGTGGGAGAGTGGGCCACCACCTCGGCGGCCAACGGGCGGGGCCATCACATCGAGATCTTCCAGGAGATGAACTTCCCCCACTCGCTGGGCCTGCTGTACTCGGCGTTCACTTATCACACCGGTTTCAAGGTGAACTCCGGGGAGTACAAGCTGATGGGCCTGGCGCCTTACGGGCAGCCTCGCTACGCCCAGTTGATCCTGGACCACCTGGTGGACCTCAAACCGGACGGTTCGTTCCGGCTGAACCTGGAGTACTTCGATTACTGCACCGGACTGACCATGACCAACGGGAAGTTCGACCGCCTGTTCGGCGGCCGGGCGCGCCGACCGGATGAACTGCTGCGGCAGGAGCACATGGACCTGGCGGCCTCGGTGCAAGTGGTGCTGGAAGAGGCGGTGCTGCGCATGACGCGCTCACTGGCGGCGGAAACGGGCGCCCGCAACCTGTGCCTGGCCGGCGGGGTGGCGCTGAACTGCGTGGCCAACGGCAGGATCCTGCGGGACGGACGCTTCCGGGGCCTGTGGGTCCAGCCCGCGGCGGGAGACGCCGGAGGCGCGCTGGGCGCCGCGCTGGCCGCCTGCCACATGTACCAGGACCAGCCCAGAAGGCCCCACGCGAACGGGGACTCCATGAAAGGCGCCTACCTGGGCCCGGAGTTCGCCCCGGAAGAGGTCGAGCGGCGCCTCCGGGCGCTGGGGGCCCGCTTCCAGGTGCTCGATCATGACACGCTGATACGCCAATCCGTGGAGACGCTCCGCCAGGAGCAGGCGCTGGGCTGGTTCCAGGGGCGCATGGAGTTCGGTCCCCGCGCCCTGGGCGCGCGCTCGATCCTGGCGGACGCGCGCTCGCGGACCATGCAGTCGGTATTGAACCTCAAAGTGAAGTTCCGCGAGTCGTTCCGGCCGTTCGCGCCCTCGGTGCTGCGCGAGCACGTGGGGGAGTACTTCGAGCTGGACTGCGACAGCCCCTACATGCTGCTGGTGGCGGATGTGCTGCACGAGCACCGCAGGCCCATGACTCCGGAGCAGCAGATGCTGTTCGGCATCGAGAAACTGAACGTACCGCGCAGCTCGATTCCCGCGGTGACCCACGTGGACTTCTCCGCGCGCATCCAGACGGTGCACCGGGAAACCCATCCTCTGTACCACGAGCTGCTGTCGGCCTTCCACCGCGCCACCGGCTGCCCGGTGATCGTCAACACCAGCTTCAACGTGCGGGGCGAGCCCATCGTGTGCACGCCCGAGGACGCCTTCCGCTGCTTCATGGGCACCCACATGGATGCCCTGGCCATCGGGCCGTGCTTCTTGCGGAAGGCGGATCAGGATCCGGCGCTGGGCCGCGACTACAGGTCGCAGTTCGAGCCGGACTAGTCCCGTGCCCGCCTGATTCCAGAACTCCTGACGTACCCCCCGCACGAGATGTCCGGTTTCAAGCGGGAAGAGGCGAGGTCGGCGTGGGCTGAGGGGGAGGG
>VFZS01000262.1 GCA_016871095.1 Acidobacteriota bacterium | reverse complement strand
CCGAGCGGCAGTTCCTGAAGGAATTCAAGGAGGCCAACGACGGCCAGGAGGCGGTGACCATCGAGTCGGAGCCCAGCCCCGGGCTCACCGACGACTGGCTGAATTGCATGCGCAGCCGGCAGGCGCCGGTCTACGACGCGCTGCGCGGCTACCAGGTGATGGTGGCCATCGCGCTGGGCGTCGAATCCTACCGCAAGGGGAAGGTCATGGCGTTCGACCCGGCGCGCCGCGTTATGCTGTCGGCGCCGCCGGCGCGCCGCGAGTTTCCGCCGCAGGAGGCGTGACCAGGCTGTAGCCGGGCTGAAGCCCGGCGCGGGCCGGGGGGCCCGCCCCACAAGGTCAGATCAGGGCGTCGCGGTTCTCGATGAGCAGCTTGTCGCCGCTGGCGACGTATTCGGCCTGCATGCGGACGCGCGGCAGCGCCTCGCGGATGAAACGTTCGGCGGCCAGCGCGCGCCCGGCGTCCTTCTCCGCCTGCACCAGCAGCAGGTGCGCGCCCAGGGCGTCGCAGGAGAGGTCCACCAGGCGGCGGGCCATCAGATCGCTGTAGGCGCGGTCGTTGATGTTCTTTAGCGCGGCCAGCGACTGGGCCAGCCGCTCGCGCATCTCGCGGCAGGCCGCCGACAGCGGCAGCAGCTCGGGGCGGAACTCGCGCTCGCCGAGCTGCGAGAGATACTGGCCCAGCGTTCCACTGGTGATACCCACCACCGCGCCGATGACCTGAAGCTGCGTGGTGCCCTCGTAGATGGTGGTGATGCGCGCGTCGCGGGAGAGCCGCTCGACGTTGAACTCGCGCATGTAGCCGGTGCCCCCGTGGATTTGCAGCGCGTCGTAGGTGACGGCTATGGACATCTCCGAGGCGTAGGCCTTGGCCAGGGGTGTCAGCAGCGCGGCGCCGGCGGACACCTCTTTCTGGCGGGCGCGCAGCGCCGGGTCGGGAGGCTTTCCCTCCATGCGTTTCTCGATAGCGCGGCGCAGGTCCACCAGGCGGGCGGCCTCGTAGGTGATAGCGCGGGCCACCTGGATCTGGCTCTTCATGCGAGCCAGCATTTCGTATACCTGGGGAAACTCCAGGATGGGCTTCTTGAACTGGACCCGCGCGCGGGCGTACTTAAGCGCCTCCTCGTAAGCGGCCTGGGCGATGCCGATGGCCTGCGCGGCCACGGCCACGCGCGCGCCGTTCATCAGCGACATGACGTAGCGGATCAGCCCCATGCGGCGCTGGCCCACCAGCGCGGCGGGCACGCCGTTGAACTGAAGCTCGCAGGTGGGCGAGCCGTGTATGCCCAGCTTGTGCTCGATGCGGCGCACCACCAGCTCGGGGCACCTCTCGCACAGGAACATGCTGAGGCCGCGGCCGTCCACGCTGCCTTCTTCCGAGCGCGCCAGCACCAGGCTCACCTCGGCGCAGCCGTTGGTGATGAATCGCTTGACGCCGTACAGCTTCCAGCTTCCGTCCGGCTGCGGGACCGCCTTCAGGCGCACGGACTGAAGGTCGGAGCCTGCGTCCGGCTCGGTCAAGATCATCGCTCCGGTCACCTTGCCGGAGGCGAACTGCGGCAGGTACTTGTCCTTGAGCGCGTCGTCGGCGAACTCGTAGATGGTCTCGCCGATGTCCTGTAGGCCGAACAGGTTCATGAGGCTGCCGTCGGCCTGTGAGATCATCTCCGTGGCCATGGAGTAGAGCAGGCCGGGGAAGTTCAGCCCGCCGTAGCGGCGCGGGAGGGTGAAGGCCAGCAGATGGGCCTGCTTGAGAATGTCCAGGGCCTTCTGCGTGCCTTTCGCGTAGGTGACCTTGCCGCTTTCGAAGTGCGCGCCCTCGCGGTCCACCTCGGGGGCCAGCGGCGCGATCTCCTGGGCGGTGATGGCGCCCATCAACTCCATGACGTGGCGGTAGCCTTCCACGGCGTCGGCGTAGGAGAGCGGCGCGTCGTCGTACTGGGCGGCCTGGGCGTAGTCATCTTCCAGGGTGGCGACGATCTCCTCCAGGTCGAGGTGGCCGAAGTGCCACTGGATGTCAGAATTCTCGGTGAAGAAATTGTCCACGGTCGCCTCTCTAACCGCGTTGTCCAATCACTGACCTCTCCCTGACGGTCGCGGCTCGGTTCCGAGCCACGAGCGTAAGCGAGTGGTCCACGCTGGTCCTCACAGCTTCCCCTTCAGCGCCTTGATGAGGCGCGGGAGCACCTCGCGCACGTCGCCCACGATGCCGTAGTGGGCGATCTGGAAGATGGGGGCGTCGGGATCGGTGTTGATGGCCAGGATCTTGCCGGACTCCTGCATGCCCGCGCGGTGCTGCACCGCCCCGGAGATGCCGCAGGCGATGTAGAGCTTGGGGCGCACGGTGGTGCCGGTCTGGCCCACCTGGTGATCGGCCTTGATGAAGCCGGCGTCCACGGCGGCGCGGGAGGCGCCCACCTGGCCGCCGAGCAGCGAGGCCAGTTCCTCGAGGAGGGCGAAGCTCTCCTTGGCGCCCATGCCGTAACCGCCGGACACGATGATGTTGGCGGCGCGCAGGTCCACGGTGCGGGGATGGGTGGTGCGCTCGAGGATGCGCACCGCCGCAGGCTCGTTGTCGAGGTTGACCGGCACCTCGACGAGCTTCCCGGTGCGCCCGTTGACCGGCTCGGGCACGTGCATGACGCCTTCCCTCACGGTGGCCATCTCGGGCAGCACCTCGGGGCTGACGATGGTGGCGATGATATTGCCGCCCCAGGCGGGGCGAATCTGGAGCAGCTTGTTCTGGTAGAGGTGCCCGCCCGACTCGTAGGTGCCGATCTGAAGATCGGTGCAGTCGGCGGTGAGTCCGGTGCGAAGCTGGGAGGCCACCCGGGGAGCCAGGTCGCGACCCAGCGGCGTGGCGCCGTATAGCACAATCTCGGGCTGCTTGTCGCGCACCAGCCCGGTCAGCACGCGGGCGAAGGGCAGCGTGGTGTACTGCGCCAGGCGGGCGTCGTCGGCCAGGTAGACGGTGTCGGCGCCGTGGGCGAAGAGCACGTCCGCCAGCGGGCGGGCGCGGTGGCCCAGCAGAACGGCGGACAACGGCACGCCCAGCACCTGCGCCAGTTCCCTGCCCTTGCCCAGCAACTCCAGCGAAACGCTGGCTACGCTGCCTTCCTCGATCTCGGCGTAGACCCAGATTTCTCCGTGTTGTGTCATGAGGTTATCCGAAGGTCCTTTCCTCGACCAGTTGCGCCACCAGGTCGCGCACGCCGGCGTCGTCGGCCCCATAGAGCTTCAAATCACGCCCCTTGAGCACCACGTTGTCGATCTTCTTCACCTTGGTGGGCGAGCCGCTGATGCCGACACGGGAGAGGTCCGCGTTCAGGTCCTCGGCGCCCCAGGTCTCGATGAACAGCCCGCGCGGGCGGAGGCGCTCCAGCAGCTCATCCACCCTGGTCTGCTGGCGCCTGGCCTCGGTCTCGATGTCGAAGGCGCAGCGGGCGCGGCGGTATTTCAGGACCAGGCGGGCGCTGGGCCAGCGCGGCGAGTTGGCCGTCCGGCGCACGGTCAACAGCACCGGCGGCGCCACCGCGACGAGTTCCTTCACCCGCCCCAGGTCGCGAAGGATGCGGAACTTCGCGCCGTCATACTCCGGGGTCGCGTCCACGAAGGTCACCTGGGGAATGCTCAGTTTGTCGGCCACCTGGGGACCCACCTGCGCGGTGTCGCCGTCGATGGCCTGCCGCCCGCAGATCACCACGTCGTAAGGCGACAGGTGCGTGGTGATGGCCTGGGCGAGGGTGTAAGAGGTGGCCAAAGTGTCGGAGGCGGCGAAGCGGCGGTCGCTCAGCAGGATCACGCGGTCGGCGCCGCGGCACAAAGCGTCCTGGAGGATCTCGGCGGCACGCGGCGGCCCCATGGTCATGAAGATGACTTCGCCGCCGTAGCGCTCGCGGATCTGAAGGCCCATCTCCAGGGCATTGAGGTCCTCGGGGTTGCAGATGGCTTCCAGCGCGGCGCGGTTAAGCGTGCCGTCCGGCTTCATCACCTCGCCGGTGACGTTCTTGGTGTCCGGCACCTGCTTGGCCAGGACTATCACTCTAAGGGGCACACACCCTCCTTGGATGGGGCGGTCTCTTGCTGGGCAAAAACAGCGGAAGAGAGCCTAGCGTAGCAAGGCCGAGGGATCATCCGCAACCGTCGGGACTGCAAGCGAACCGGAGGTGGGTTAGGATTACAGGAGGACCAGACTATGCGTCGACGCGATCTGCTGAAATCTATGGCCGCCCCCGCGGCGGGATTGACCATTCTGAAGAGCGGCACGCTGCGAGGGCAGAGCGCCCCCAGCAACCGGCTTAACATCGCCCTGATGGGCGTGTGGGGCCGTGGAACCGCCTTCTACAACACCCTCAGAAACGAGAACGTGGTCGCCCTGTGCGACGTCAACGATCTCCGCACCAAGGAAGCCCTGCGGATCTTTCCCCGGGCCAAGACCTACTGGGACTGGCGCAGGTGCCTCGATCAGAAGGACATTGAGGCGGTGATCATCTGTACGGCGGATCACCACCACGCCTTCATCGCCAACTGGGCCTTGAATCGGGACCTGCACGTGTTCTGCGAGAAGCCGCTGGGCATCAGCGTCGAGGAGGCGCGCGTAGTCCGGGCCAACTACCTCAAGCACAAGGCCAAGGTGGCCACCCAGCACGGGACCCAGCGCCACGCCTACCCGAACTTCGAGCGCCTGCGCGAGCTGATCCTGGATGGAGTGATCGGCGAGCTGAAGACCGTCCACAGTTGGGACAGCCGCCAGCTCCCCAGGCCCGGCTACCCCAGCGCCGAAGGCATGCCGCCGTCGTCTTTCCACTACGAGCAATGGATCGGGCCGTCGCCCTACCATCCATACAGCCCGCAGTACTTCGGCGGCACTTCTGGCCTGAACTGCCTGTTCTGGAACATGTACCGGGATTTCGGCGTGGGGCAGATGGGCGACATGGGCGCGCATACCATGGATCTGGTCTGGAACGCTATCGACGCCGGCGCTCCCACGGCCGTCGAGTTCGACCCGGAGGTCAGCGACAAGTTCGATCCCAACATCTGCCCGGTGAAGTTGAAGGCCAGCTTCGAGCATCCGGCGAACAAGTGGCGCGGGCCTGTCACGGTGGTCTGGTACCAAGGCGGTTTGAAACCCAACGCCCCGAGGAACTACCTGGATGTGGCGCGAATCGGCAACGGAGCCATCTTCGAGGGCACCAAGGGCGCCATCCTGGCCGACTTCACCAGCCGCGTGATCATCCCGAACAACGACGACGGGGACCTGACCTACTACAAGCGGCGCACCACCGACCAACTGCTCCCCCTGGTCGGCGGCACGGGGCAGCCCACACAGGCGGCTGGCCCGAGCCCGCGCGGTCCCGCTGCCGGGCGCGGTCCTCGCGCTGGCGGTCCTCCGGCCCGCCCGCTTCCCGCCGGCTTCAAGGCAATGCCCAGCGCGGAACCCGGACCGGGCGGTTTTCCCGTAATCCAGTTTCTCGAGAGCGGGGTCCCAGCCGCCTTGGGCCTGCCGAACGGCGAAGTCGAGGCGATCCTCGAGGCCGAGAAGAGCGGCGCCACAGCCACCCGCCGCCCCGACGCCTTCCAACAGGACTGGCTGGACGCCTGCAAGGGCAAGAGCAACCACGTCGTGCACGGCATGAGCAGCAAGACCCACTGCGACTTCGACTACTCCGGCACGATGATCGAGCAGATGCTGCTCGGTCTGGTAGCGCACCAGGCGGGCAAGCGACTGGAATACGATCCGGCCACCGGCCGCATCACCAATGCGCCCGAGGCGAACGATTACCTCAAGCGCAAGTACCGCTCCGGCTGGACCCTGAACGGTTAGCGCCGCGTTGAAGGCTACTTCTCGCCCCGGCGCTCTCCCGCCGATGGCCGCAGCAGCCGGTACTCGATCTTGCGAAGTGCTCCGGCGGTCGCGTAGGAGGCAAGCCCGAACGGCGCGGAGAGCTTGATCTCACCGTAGCGCAGACTGATCGACCGTCCCGCGATGGCGACGTCGATGACGGGCCGCTCGTCGATCCAGGCCGTGATGCGGTCGCCGGCCACACGCAGGCGCAGCGCGTACCAGCGGCCGTTCCCGAAGTTGAAGTACGACCTGGTTTCGTTCTCCGAGGCGTCCCACCCGTCTATGCTGGACAGCCCGACGATGTCGCCACCCCATCCGCCCGTCACCCAGGTGCAAAACGAATCCCCGACCGGGAACGTCATGCTGGCGAAGAAGTCGTTCCCTTGCCGCCGCATCCCTTCGAGACGAACCTCGTAGTCGGCACGGGGGAATGAACCGGTCCAGGTGACGCCGGTCATCGGCGCTCCAGGTCCGAGGACGATAGTTCCGTTCTCCACGCGAACCTGGCCGCGGCCCGTGAAAGGCGTCTCGCGCCAGCCCTGCAACGTCTTGCCGTCGAACAACGGATGCCATTCGTCGGCCTTCGGCTGCGTGTCGCCGGCCCAGTACAGGAACGCCGCTAGAAGCGCTGCCCACATGCAGCTATGGAATATAGCACGCCGCGGGGTCGCAGAAAGGGCAATAGACCGGCAGGAAGATACTCACGAGGGCTCCCCAGATTCGGCCTGGAGAATCTCCGCAACCTGCCGGCGGAGCGCCGGGGCATCTTCGCTGGCCGCGAGCCAGACAACGTCCCACTGCATGCCGAAGTAGGCGTGGACCAGGATGTTGCGGAAGGCGATGACCTCCGCCCAGGGCGCTTCGGGGTGTCGTTCCTTCAACTCGGCGGGCAAGCGCGCAGCGGCTTCGCCGATGACCGTCAGCTTCTAAACGACGGCGCTCCTTACGAGGTCGCTTTCGAGGAAGGTGCGTTCACTCAGGCCGGCGACAAACTCAGCGATCGCGTCAGCCGCCTCGAGGATATCCCGCAGGTACAGCCCCTCACGCCGCATAGATTACACGCGCCTCGGCGAGCACGGAGTCGCGGATCAAGGGTTTGAGCCCGGGTTTGGAGACCAGGTCCACCTTGCGGCCCAGGAGTTCCGAGAGCTCGTTCATGAGGCGGGCATAGCCGAGCAGTCCCACCCGCGCCTGTGGCTGGAATTCCACCAGGAGATCGATATCGCTGTCCGGACGTGCATCGCCGCGGGCGGCAGAACCGAATACAGCGAGCTCGCGCACTTGATGCCGCCGGCAGATGTCAGCGATCGCCGCAGTGGGCAGTTCCAGGCCGGGCGCCACAACCATGATGATTCCTGTCTCATTATCGGACAAACGCGAGGGCGCCGGCGGCCTCCTGGAGTACACTCGGAGCAGGAACTCCCCAATGCCCGAGAATACCTCGTCACCCGCCGTCGTCTTCAAGATCGAGATGGTGCTGGGGGAGCACACGCTCCAGGCCAGCGCCCGGGTGCCGGACGGCGTCTTGCGTCTGGCGGACCTGCTGCCCATCTTGCAGGCTTTCGACGACGCCGTGGTGGGCGTGGCCGTAGATAAGGTGCAGCGCGCCGGCGGTGTGATCTCCTGCCGCGCGGGTTGCGGCGCCTGTTGCCGTCAGCTTGTGCCCATCAGCCCGGCCGAGGCGGTTCACCTGGCGGAGCTGGTGGCCGAGATGCCCGTTGAGCGGCAGGCCACCCTGCGCGAACGGTTCGCGGCCGCGCTGGCCGCTTTCGGCG
>VFZS01000261.1 GCA_016871095.1 Acidobacteriota bacterium | reverse complement strand
TCAGGCCCAGCGCCTCGGCCAAGCTCTGCTGGGCCAGGGTCTGTTTCGACAGCACCGTGGCCACCCGAGGGGGTCCCTTCTGGCCCTGGGGTGGATACAGTAGCGTGAACTGTTGGATCTGGGCGAGCTCATCCCGCAACTGCTCCAGGGACAGGCCGGGCCAAACTCCCTGCGCCTGGTGGTGGAGGTATTGCAGCAGCGAGATCCCCAGCATGCAGTAGAAGGCGTGGATGCGGATCTTGCTGTCGGTCCAGTGATGCATCGGCCCCCAGCCCAGCCAGTCCCCGTCCTTGAGGCCCCGGAAGACCCGCTCCACCTGCTGCTGGCCCGAGTAGCCCCTCACTACCTGCTCGGCCGTCCAGTCCCGTCGGTTGGTCAACAGCACGGTGCGGCCCAGTCGGTGCTTGAGCAGCCGGTCGAAAGCGGCGTGGTCGAAGTCAAACTGCAAGTGCCAGCGGCCATCGCGCGCTTCCAGTTCATAGCGCACCAACTCCGCTACAAAGGCCGCCGACAACCAGCGGCTGATCTTGTGACGAATCCCGGACTCGGTAAAGCGGGCCCCGGGCTTGGCCAGCTCCAGGGACAGCCGCTTCATGGCCTGGAGAGCCTTGCTGACCGAGGTGGTCAGGCTGTGCAGTTGCTCAGCCGCAAAGGGCGCCGAGTATTTCACTACACACAGGTACTCTTGGCCGTGCACCACGCATCTCTGGGCGGCGGCGCGTACGCCGGGCTGCGCGCTGCTTAGCGGGGCCAGTTCCTCGGCCCTGCGCTCGCGCAACTCCACCGGCGCCTGGTTCCAAGGCAGGGCGGTGATCCAGCCCAGCCCGGCCTGCTCCAGTGCCAGCGTGTTGGTCAGGGCCGCCGCCCCTTTGTCCACCACCAGCGTCACGCTGTCCCGAGCTATTCCGTGTTGGTCCAGTAGGCGGACAATGCGCGCCAAGGCCGCAGGTAGTTCCTCACAATCATTCACGTTGCCCGGATACACGTGATGGCACAGGCCCAGGCCATGCTCCCCATCCAGCACGTAGCTCAGGCCTACCTGCCGCAGGTTATGCCGACCCTGTTTGTTGTGTCCCCGCTGGGCCAGGTGCGCGCGGGTGTTGGTGCTGGCGATGTAGGTGTAGAAGTTGGTGGTGTCGTAGGCCAGCAACCGCCGGCTGACCAGTTGTCGGCCCCGCCAGGCCCCCAGCAAGCGCGATTGCGCCGCTTCCAGTTCGTCGTCGGCCTCTGGCCCGGTGCGAATCTGGTCGAAGCAGTCCCAGAAGGCCTGGGAGCTGAAGCGTTCGGGCGGAAAGCCCCACAGGATGTGCAGAATGGTGCGGCGATACCAGTCCGCCACCTCGGTCTTGGGGCCGGGGCAGCAGATGCGGTGGAGGGCTGCCAACAACAGGTAGTGGGCCGGGCAGGGGCCGGAGCGCGGCTGGGGCCACAGCGAGGCCAGCACCTCCCAGATGCCGGATTGCTGGGCGGCCAGCCACAGGGCGCCGGGCAAACCGAACTCCGTGGCGGTAGCCGACAGCGGCACTGGGGCGGTGCGGTCCTTGACCAAGGCGGCCAAGCGTTCCGCCGTGCCCAAGTAGGTTTGCTGGACGATGCGGGGCTTGCCCTCCACCCGGGCGGATTCGACCACGTAGTAGTAGAGCTGGTGGCCTTTCTTCTTGGCGATAAGAGCAGCCATATAGGGTAATACCAGAATACACCAGTTGCTCGCTGATGCCAATACCATGGGCCATATTTTCACAGGAAAATGATTCAGACAGGGTAATGCCAGAAGGCTGGGGGGCTGGCGCGTCCAAACGCTTCTACCGCACGGACTTATCCACGCACCCCGCTGCCCCGTCCTGCTCCCCGCAGTAAAGTCCCGCTAGGCGGTCCTCGCACCGAGCAGATTCCTATTCGCGTTTGGGTCTTGATGGACTCCTTCCTCTGAGATATAATATATATATCAGACAGGAGCCCCCATGAACCGCGCCTCCCTCTCGGACGCAGAACGTAGCTTCCGCTCCCGCCTTGCCCAACTGGCCAGCACGCAGTGGTTGCTGCGCGGAAACTTGTCGCTCCGCACCCGCCGCTGCGGAAAGCCCACCTGCCGCTGCGTCACCCAGCACCAGGGGCATACCTCCCTGTACCTGGTCCAGAGCCACCACGGGAAACTGCGGCAGATCTGCGTCCCCCCCTCCTGGGAGGCACGCGTCCGGCAAGCGGTCGCCGATTACCACCAGATGCAGCGACTCATTGAAGAAGTCTCCGAGCTGGAGTGGAAACGTCTGCGCGAAAGGAAGTAATAGCGCCGTTCTACAACGACTGGTCCGCTATGCGGACAAGCTCTTTCAGTTCACCGAGCAGATCGTCGCCGCCCTCACGGACCGGCGCTTGCAGCCGCGCGTTCCCACGGCGCTGGCCGTGCAGGTCTCTGTGGCCATGTTCTGGGCGCGCTTGGGAAGCCTCAACGCCTTGGAGACCGTCGCCGGGGCCCGCTTCTGGCGGCGCTGGTTGAAGCAGCCCCTATGCAGTGTTGACACCATTGCCAACATCCATGCCGCCCTCGACCTCGACGGGCTGCGCCAAGGCATCCACCACGTCTACGAACGGCTCAAGCGCAACAAGGCCTTGCCGGACCTAACTGGCCTGGCGGTGGCGGTCCTGGATGGGCATGAGAGCCACTCCAGCTACCGCCGGTGCTGCCCCGGGTGTCTGCAACGCACCATCCACACGCGCCAAGGGGACCGCATCCAGTACTACCACCGCCAGGTGACGCTGCTGTTGCTGTCGGCCTCACGCCCTTCCCGCCCCCCGGTTCGTCTGCTGCTGGGCCTGGAACCCCAACGCCCTGGGGAAGACGAAGTGACTGCCGCCCTGCGGCTGCTGCGGCGCGTACTGCCCCGCTATCCCCGCGCTTTCGATGTGGTCCTGGCCGATGGACTCTACGCCACCGCCCCGTTCTTCAACTTCCTGCTGGAACGCCGCAAACACGCTCTGGTCGTGCTCAAAGACGAGCGGCGCAACCTCTATCAGGACGCCTCCGGCTTGTTCGACCGGGTCGCCCCGCAGGCTGGCGAGTACCGCTCCCGTACCTGCCGCTGGTGGGACTTCCCCGATCGGGTTTCCTGGCCCCAGGTCCAGGCCCCCGTACGGGTGATCCGTTTCCTGGAATCCTACACCGTGCGCTGCCAGTTGAGCGGGGAAGCCCGCCTGGAAACTTCCGGCTGGATCTGGGCCACCACGCTATCGCCAGCGCAAGCCACCACGACGCGCGCCATCGCGCTGGGACATCAACGCTGGGACGTGGAGAACCACGGCTTCAACGAACTGGTGAACACCTGGGGCGCCGATCACATCTTCCGTCACGACCCCAACGCCATCGAAGCTTTCCTGCTGGCGGCGTTTCTGGCCTACAGCCTCTTCCATGCCTTCTTCGCCCTCAACTTGAAACCCCAGCTTCACCGGCATACCACCCAGACCTTCTGGATGCAGGTCATTACCGGCTACCTCTACGGCGATGCCGGAAAGCGCCGGCTGAACTCTTCCTGATCTACCGCCGACCGCGGTCCGCCTTCCCGCCCCACCGTACCTGGCGCTCCGCCGCGTCCTCTCCGAAGTGTCCCCACCTGCCGAGCAAAGCCCCTTCCGGAGCGCCTTCTGCTCCTATCCCGCCCCCGAGACCACCCTCCCGAATCTGATCCTCATTCCCGAAGCCACTCAAATCCTGCCTGCCCAGTCGCTTGGCACCCGCCCACGCCAGCGGTTTCGGAATCGCTGCGTCTCTCAGGACGCGCTATTGCTTTCAGCGGCAAAGGCCTATAATCGGATTGTGAAGCTCCACGGGCTGAGCCTCCCGCTGGCCTTTCTTGTTCTGGCTGGATGCGGCCGCACCAGCCAGACCAAGGAGGCGGTGCAGCAGGGCATCAGGGACTATCTGGCGACTCGCCCGGATCTGGACCTGGGCGCCATCGAGGTCGAGGTGACCGCGGTGAGTTTCCGCCAGGATGACGCGGATGCCACGGTGGCCTTCCGTCCCAAGGGTGGAGGCCCCGGCTCGGGCATGGAGATGCGGTACACGCTCGAGCAGAAGGGCGGCCGCTGGGCGGTCAAAGGAAAGGGGCACGCCCCGCCCGGCGTATCGCCGCACGGCGCCCCGCCACCCGCGGAAGCCGCCAAGCCTCCCGCCTCCAGGATGCCGCCGGACCATCCTCCGGTGGGCCGGGCCAAGCCCGCGGAAAAGGCCAAATGAAGCGCGTCGCGGTGCTCGGAGGAGGTCCCGCCGGGGCTTTTGCGGCGGAACGTCTGGCGGCGGGGGGGCTGGAGACCGTCTTGCTGGACAGCCGGCTGGCTTGGGAAAAGCCCTGCGGCGGTGGGGTCACCTACAAGGCCTACGACCGCTACCCCTTCCTGCTCGAGAACGACGTGCCCAAGCGGTTGGTGACCGAGACTCTGCTATCCTCGCCCCGGGTGGGAACGGCCCGGCTCTCGCTGCGCCAGCCGCTGGTCATCTACTCGCGCTACGACTTGAACCGCCTGCTGCTGGAGCGCGCCGAGCGCGCCGGCGCGCGCATCGAACGGACCTGGGTGCAGCAGGCCACCTATGACGGCCAGCGCTGGCGGCTGGAAACCCGCGGCGGCGTGCTGGAGACCGACTTCTGCATCGCCGCCACCGGCGCCCGCAATCCGCTGCGCAACCTGGGCACTCAGTGGACGCCCTCCGACACCATGCTGGCGCTGGGCTACTTTGTGCCGGCCCAGCAGTCGCACATCGACATCTGTTTTCTGCCCCCGCTGGAGGGCTACATCTGGGTCTTCCCGCGCTGCGGGCACCTCTCGGTGGGCATCTGCGGAAAGGGCGTCCCAGCGCCGCTGCTGCGGGCGCGGCTGGAGGCCTTCATGCGGGAACGGGGCATCTCGTGGAGGGGCGCCGAATTCTACGCCCACGTGCTGCCTTCACTGGAGACCCCGGCCTGGCGGAACAACCGGGTGGCGGGCCACGGCTGGCTGGCGGTGGGCGACGCGGGCGGACTGGTGGACCCGGTCACCGGCGAGGGCCTCTACTACGCCTTGCGTTCGGCCGACCTGGCCTCCCAGGTGGTCCTCTCCAACGCCCAGGCGACCGCCGACAAGCCCCGCGCTTACCGCGCGTGGCTGATGCGCGACTTCATCCTCGACCTGGCCCTCGGGGCCGGCCTGGCCAAGCGCCTCTTCCTGGGCAAGCTGCTGTTCCAGAGCGTGCCCGAGCGCATGATCCAGCTCATGCGCCGCAGCGAGCGCTTCTCCTTTCTCATGCAGGACCTCTTCGCCGGCACCCAGAACTACCTGACGCTGAAGTCCCGCCTGCTGCGCAACCTGCACGGCACTCTGCTGGAGACGGTCGTCAACTTCCTGCTTCGCCGCATGGTTCCCGAAGAAATCCCCCTATGAGGCTGCCCCGCTCCGAAGCCCTGATTGCCCGCGCGCAGCTCTCCATTCCCGGGGGGGTAAACTCCCCGGTGCGCGCATTTCGCGCGGTGGGCGGCGCTCCGCCGTTCATCGTTCGCGGCAAAGGCCCCCGCATCTTCGACGCCGACGGCCGTCACTACCTCGACTACGTATGCTCGTGGGGCCCGCTGCTGCTGGGGCATCGCCCGCCCGAGGTGGTCCGCGCCCTCGAGGAAGCGCTGGCCTGGGGAACCAGCTTCGGCGCGCCCACCGAGCGGGAGGTCGAGCTGGCCGAGGCCATCTGCGAGTGCATGCCCTCCGTCGAGATGGTGCGCCTGGTGAACTCAGGCACCGAAGCCACCATGAGCGCGCTGCGCCTGGCGCGGGGTTTCACCGGTCGGGACCTGGTGGTGAAGTTCGACGGCTGCTACCACGGCCACGTGGATTCCCTGCTGGTGAGGGCCGGCTCGGGCATGGCCACCCTGGGCATCGCCGACTGCGCGGGCGTGCCCACCGCTTTCGCCGACACCACCATCGCCGTGCCCTTCAACTCGGCGGCGGCGGTCGAACAGGCGTTCCAGGATTACGACGACCGCATCGCCGCGGTGATCGTCGAACCCGTCGCTGGCAACATGGGCTGCGTGCCGCCCGCAGGGGGATTCCTCGAGGCTCTCCGCGAGATCACCCGCCGCCACGGCGCGCTGCTCATCTTCGACGAGGTCATGACCGGCTTCCGCCTCGCCCTCGGCGGCGCGCAGCAGCTTTACGGCATCCGGCCGGACCTGACCACGCTGGGCAAGGTGATCGGCGGCGGACTGCCTGTGGGCGCTTACGGCGGCCGCGCCGACATCATGAGCAAGGTGGCCCCGCTGGGACCGGTCTACCAGGCCGGCACGCTCTCCGGCAACCCACTGGCGGTCAGCGCCGGGCTGGCCATGCTGCGTTACCTGAAGGCCCATCCCGAGGTCTACCGGCAGTTGGACCAGAGCACCGCGCAGTTGGCCGCCGCCGCGCCCGAGGGCGTCACCGTCAACCGCTCCGGCTCGATGATCACCTTCTTCTTCTGCGCCGGGCCGGTCACCGACTACGCCGAGGCCTTGACCTGTGACACGCGCCGCTTCGCGGCGTTCTTCCACTGGCTGCTGGAGCGCGGCATCTACTGGCCCGCCTCGCAGTTCGAGGCGGCCTTCGTCTCCGCCGCCCATAGCGAGGAGGACGTCGCCCGCACGGCCGCCGTCATCCGGGAGTTCTTCGCCGCCTAGGCCGGCGGGTGGATGGTGACCACTTTCAGGCTCTTGGTGCGGTGGATGGGTTTGGCGGGGTGTTCCGCGGTGATCAGCTCAGCAGCGTCCGCGGCAACCGCGGCAGCTACATGCAGCGCATCGAGCGCGTGCATTCCAGTGCCGCACGCCTCTGCAAGCGCCGCGGCCGAGAGCGTGGCGCTGACCGAAGGCCAGTGAGCCACGTTGCCAAAGAACGTCTGGTAGAAGGCCACCTCATCGGAGCGCCCGTGATACACGGGCATGGGCAGCACCTCGAGCTTGACGAAATCGCTCGAGACGAACTCGCGCTCGGGGTCATCGAGGATTTCCATCGCCCGGTGGGCCTGCGGCGCCTGGCCTCGCGCGGCGGCAATCAGGACGCTGGCGTCAATGAAGGTCCGAGTCACCGGCGGCTATGTCCGTTCGCCTCTTCGCGCGGCGACCTCGGCCTCGATCTGGTCCCAGTCCAGCAGCGGAACACCTGACGTTACGATTCTGCGGCGGATGTCCCACAGCCGGCGCCCCAACTCCGTCCGGGGCGCGGCCGGTGGAACGGTGGCTCCGTCCGACCTGAGGTCCGCAGGCCGAGGTGGCTCTACAGGGGGTTTCGACAGTTCAGTCTCCCGGGCCAGAGAATCGCGTCCAACGGTTGAGGGGATGGTCGGCATCGCGCGCCTCATCGTTCCAGTAACCTGCTCACACCGGATAGCCCCGGTTCATTTCCCATTGTAGCCCGCCACGGTGCCGCCTTCGGTCGTTGAGCGGGGATCAGCTTGCCCCTCCCGGCCACCCCAACACCCCGCGGAGGCGGCGGGAGGCGCACCACACAACCGCGGCGAAGACGGCCACACTGGTGAGGATGACGACCACGCGGCGCCGGGTGGACAGCTCCCGCACTAGCGGCTGGCCCCCTCGGCCGAATTCGAGAGCGACCTCCAGGCGCACCGAGGCGGGG
>VFZS01000260.1 GCA_016871095.1 Acidobacteriota bacterium | reverse complement strand
GTGCTCGCGGCAGTAACGGTCCAGGCTGCACACCGGCACATTGAGCACGCGGCGCACGTCGCCGGCGGTCAATGCGGCTCCCGGGGGTCGCAGCGAGGAGGAGGCCGGTTCGAAGCGCTGCCAGAAGGCCATCTCGCCATCGCGGTCGGCGACCGCGCAGCGGTTGAGCGTGGTGTTAGAGGCCGAGTTCAGCGCGACGTTGCGCTCGAGCAGGGCGAACATCTCCGGCTCCGGCTCGAAGGCATGAACCTGACCGGAGGCGCCGACGCAGCGAAGGGCCGTCAGAGTGTGCTCGCCGAAGTGCGCGCCGACGTCCAGGAAGGTCATGCCGGGCTGGAGGACGCGCAAAAGGAAGGCGGTGGTCTCAGGCTCGGAACCGCCCTGGTAGTAGACCAGCGCGCCGGATCCGCTGCGCGGGGTGAGGATGGTCGTGCCGGTGGCCAGCGGCAGCGGCCAGGGTTCGCGGTTCCAAAGCCAGCGCCAGCGCCAGGAGAACCTGCGCGCGAGGGCGGCGAGCGGACGGGCGCGGAAATCCGGGCGGTTGAACAGGCGGCGTAGTCTGGCGATCACGTGGCGGGCGTTAACTCCGACTCTAGCACGAGACGCCCGACCACCGCTCACGGCCGTCAGCGCACCAATTTGGCCGCGAACGCGTACTGCCCTGGGCCCACCTCGAACAGGGCCTTGCCGTTCTTGATGCCGGCTGATTGAACTCCTGGCGACTGGTTAGCGGGCCGGCCGCCTTCTGTGACGGCGGCCGGGGAAGCAGCGGGAATGTGCACCGCCGCCGCCGTTCCGGGCGGCACGGATACATCGAGGTGCAGAACGCCGTTTTCAATTCGCCAGTTACTGACTACCTGACCATAGGGCGATTTATAACTCGCGCGTGCGAAAGTCAGATCGCCGACCACAGCGGGCTCAATCACGAAGCGGCGGAAGCCCGGGGACTGCTCGTCGATGCGAATCCCGCCGATGCCCTGGATGAACCAGGAGCCTATGGAGATGAGGGTGTCGTGAATGCGCGATGCGCCCGACCAGCTCTCCCACATGGTGGTGGCGCCCTGCGCCAGCATGTGTCCCCAACTGGGGTAGTCGGTCTGGCTGGCCATGGTGTAGATCAGGTCGTTGCGGTCCTCCTCCATGAGATGTTTCAGAAGGAAGTAGGCCCCGTGCATTCCGGCGTCGATATGGCCGCCGTTCTTCACCAGGATGGTTTCCTCGAGAGTCTGTTGCAGCGGCTGGCGCAGATCCGGCGGAACCACGCCGGTCAGGAGAGGAAACGCCAGATAGGGCTGCTGGCCGCCGACGTAGACGCGGCTGGCGGCGTTGTAGAAGCGCTCGTGAAGCACACGGCGGAGCGTGGCGGCGCGGTCGGCGTATCTGGCCGCGTCGTCCTTCTTGCCGAGGATCGCGGAGATTCTGGACGCCAGATCCAGGGTGTACAGGTAGTGGAGATTGTTGATGAATTCGGCGCTGGCGGGGTCGCGGGCGATGTCCGGCTGCCCGGCGCGCCGCGGGGCCACCCAATCGCCGAGATAGTTCCACTGCGGCATGCTCATGCCATAACTCTTGTAGAACTTCAGGATGTGGCCTTGGGTTTTCGACTCCGCGAAAGCCAGCCACTTCTGGATGGCCGGATAGTTGGTCTCCAGAACTCGCTGGTCTCCGTACTGAAGATAGAGCTGCCAGGGCAGGGTTACGCAGAAGCCGCTCCACATGGGGCCGCCACCGCCCTGATCCTGGTAGTGCGGCGCGGTGTAGGGGAGGTCGCCAGTCTCGGGATGCTGGGCCGCCCTCCAGTCCGCGGTCCACTTGTTGTAGAGGGCGCCGGTGGCGAAGCTGAACATCCCCGTTTCCAGAGAGGTTCCGGCGTCGCCTCCGTAGCCCAGGCGTTCACGATGGGGGCAATCCACGACGTAGCCGCCCAAAGACAGGCAGCGGAAGGTCCAGTTGACGGTCCGGTAGATCCGGTTCATCAGGTCGTTCGAGCATTCGAATTCGCCTGCCGGCTCGTAAGCCGTGTGGATCAGATGCCCCTTCATGTCCTCGAGCGCAGGCGCCCGGGGCAAACCCGTGATGCGCACCCAACCGAAGGCGTGGTAGTTGAACCGGGAGCAGAAGGACTGCCCCGCTCCGCCCTTGAGGATCACTTCATCGCGCTGGTTGTAAGTCTGAAAGCGGGTCGGCGAAGGCGGAAGATCACCGAACTCCAGCTTCACCATCGAGCCGGAGGTCATGTCCGGCGGGATTCGCAGCTCGAACCAGCCGGTGAGGTTGCGCTCCATTTCGACCAGGTACACACCGGGCGCGGTCTCCTGCACCTTCACGGGCTTGACCGTCTGGATGATTCGGTTGGGCTGCACCATCTGCGCGACGGTGGCGGCTTGGGGCGGCGGGAACAATTGTGCCTGCCTCCAATTGGAATCGTCGAGTCCGGCAGTGTTCCAGCCCGGAAGCTCCATGCGGGCGTCATAGCGCTCGCCGCCGTAATCGCCGAAGGCGGTTCCCCGGCCCAGCGGCGTGATGGGGCTCTGACGAGCCTTCCAGGCCGCATCCGTGCCCACCCGGGTCAGGGATCCGTCCGGCAGCGAGATGTCCATCTGGGCCCTGACCAGCGGGCCGTCATGAATGACGCCCGGATGACCTCTTACATACCAGCCCCGGCCCAGCCACAAGGCCACGCAGTTCGTACCTGGAACCAGGTAGTTAGTAACGTCGTGGGTCACATACAGATTGCGTTTGGAAAAGTCGCTGACCGCGGGAGCCAGAACATGGTCATCCACCTTCCGGCCGTTGATGAATAGCTCGTAGTAGCCCTGGGCGTTGACGTAAGCGGTGGCCTGCCGGGGCTTCTGTTTCAGCTCGAAGGTCTTGCGGAACCACGGGAACGGAAGCGGCGTGCCTTCCTTAACGCCCGCCGGACGCGGGAGGCCGATCCAGCGGGCATGCCACTCGGATTCTTGCAGCACGCCCATCGACCATCTCGCCGGGCTGCTCCATGGTGACGGGCGGTCCTGCTGATCCCACACCCGGACCTTCCAGAAACAGCGCATACCGGAGGTGAGGAACCGGCCATCATACGTCACGAATGTGGATTGATCCGACTTGATTTTGCCGGGATTCCAGAGATCGCCCCGGTCTTTCCGGAGGTTCTCCGGACTGCTGGAGACCAGAATCTGGTAGGCGCTCTGGCGGCGGCCGCGGGGACCGGGTGTCAGCAGCCAGCTCAGCCGGGGCTTCACCACATCAATGCCGAGAGGATCGACCAGGTACTCGCAAGTTAATCCGTCCGCCGCTAATGTCCTGTCACGCCCATCTGCTGGTAATCCGCTCCCTGACGGTCGCGGCTGGGAAGCCGATTCCGAGCCGCGCGCACAGCACACCAGCATCGTCACGCCAAGCAGTCCGGCGAAGAGCAGCCGCATCGTGGAACCTCCTCAACCTTTGGAGCCGGTGGCCGTCCGGCGACGGCTGGCACGGCTCGGTTTGCCAAACAGCCGCGGCGCGAAATCGGCCAGGCACTTGCGCCACGTCTCCCACTCGTGGGACGTGCCGGGCGCTTCGAACCAGACGGCGTTGATCCCGGCCCTGGTCATGGCTTCGACGGCGGCCTTGACTGAGGTCATGCGGGCTGCTTCAGCGGTGCCGGCTCCGAACCAGAACACCGGCACCCTCCGGTTGAACGACGCCGCATCGCGGAACACCCCGCCGTAGGAGGTCTGTAGATCGAAGTTCCGAATGCCCCCGCCGCTAAACGAGCCGATATGGGCGAAGTGGTCCAGGTTGGAAAGCCCGATCTGGAGAGCCTGGCCCGCGCCCATGGAGAGGCCGGCAATGGCGCGGTGCGTCCGGTCCGGAATGGTCCGATAGTTGGCGTCGATCATCGGAATCAGGTCGTTGATGACGACGTCCGGGAAAGCCTCGTTGCGCCTCGGCGGAGCGGCGCCCGGAGGGGGGGACGCACTCCCGCCGGGCCTGGCCGCGACCATGCCGTTTTCCATTACGATGATCATGGGCTGGGCCCCGCGGGCGGCGATGAGGTTGTCCAGGATGAAGTTCACCCGGCCCTGCGCCGACCAGCTCCGCTCGCTCTCCCCCGATCCATGTTGCAGATAGAGGACCGGGTAGCGCGCCTTCCGTTTCCGGTCGTAGTCCGGCGGCGTGTACACATAGACGCGCCGCCAGGCTGCCGTGGTCTTCGAGTAATACCACCGGCTGCGCACGTCGCCGTGGGGCACATCCCTGGCATCGTAGAAATCGAGCGTGCGGTCCGGCACCTCGATGCCGCTGCTCTCCTTGTTCCAGCCGAAGTAGGTGAAGGTGCTGGGATCGTTGCAGGGGAAGCCGTCCACGGAAAGCCAGTAGTAATGGAAGCCAGGCACGGCCGGAGGAATGGTGACGGCCCAGAAGCCCTTCTCGTCGCGCGTCATATCGAAAGGGCCTTTGCCGAGGCCGTTGTCGTTGCCTCCGGGGACTACCTGCACTTTGCGCGCGCCGGGGGCATGCACGCGGAAGGTGACCCGCAGATCGGAGTGGATGCGCGGATACTCGGCACCCGGCAAATTCGAAGTCGCGGGCCGCGAGTCGTCCGCCGTCTGCGCCCACACCGGGATGCACGCCGCCAAGGCCAAGGCCAGCGATACCAGCACTGCTCTCATCCTGAGGCTCCTTTCATCGGGGCGGATGCTTGTCCCGTGCCCGCCTGATTCGGCGCCTTCCCGAGTGCTTGGGCAGTCAGCCAACACGGGCATACGCAGAAACGGGTGCGCACTTCACGAGGCGGTCACGGGACTAGTAGTATATACCTGATGAGGCGATCGAGATGAGACCCCGCACACATTGCTTCCGCACTTCGCTGTGCGCGCTGGCGCTGCTGATGCCGGGCTGGCTGGGGGCGCAGCCGGCCGGCAAGCTGCGGGCGCCGGACGTGCGCTACGAGCCGTCCTCGCCCGCGATCGTGGCGGCGATGCTGGAGCTGGGGGAAGTCAGGGCCAGCGACGTGGTGTACGACCTGGGCTGCGGCGACGGGCGCATCGTCATCGCCGCGGCGCAGAAGCGCGGCGCGCGCGGCGTGGGCATCGACATCGACGCGGAGAGGATCAAGGAAGCCACGGAGAACGCCCGGAGGGCGGGGGTGACGGGCCGGGTGAAGTTCCGTAACGAGGACCTGTTCGAGGCGGACTTCGGCGAGGCCACGGTGGTGATGCTGTACCTTTACCCGTGGGTGAATCTCAAGCTGCGTCCCAAGCTGTTAAGCGACTTGAAGCCCGGCACGCGGGTGGTGTCGCACTCGCACGACATGGGGGACTGGACGCCGGAAAAGGAGATCGAGGTAGGCGGCCACACCATTTACTTCTGGAGGATTCCGGCCCGGAAGCCGCGGTGAAACCGGCGAAGAGGAGATGACTGCGATGAAAGTGGACCGACGAAGGTTTATGGCTGGCGCGGCCGCGGGCGCGGCGTCGCTGGCGGGCGGATGTGGAGGCGCGCGCGAGGCGGCGCCCGCGGGCCCCAGCGAGGAGGAGCTGGACCGGGCCGCGGCGGCGCCGGTGTTGAAGCAGGACGGGCTGACCTTGCCCGTGGTGATCGAGTCCATACGGCTGCTCAAGAAGGACAACGAGTACCTGGTGCACGTGCGGTCGAAGGAGGGCGCCGAGGGCGTGTCGCTGACCAACCCGCCTCGCGCGAACTACCTGGCGCCCATCCTCAAGCAGCTTGTGATCCCGTTTTTCATCGGCAAGGATGCGCGGGACCTGGACAACCTGCTGTGGGACCTGTACCGCTGGCGGGACAACTACAAGCTGTACGGGCTGGCGCTGTGGAGCCCGCAGGCGTGGGTCGAGTTCGCCATCCTGGACATGCTGGGGCGGATCGCGGGCAAGCCCATGGGCGCTCTGATCGGCGATGTGGTGCGCCAGGAAGTGGCCTTCTACATAGCCAGCGGGCGGCGGGACACCACGCCGCAGCAGGAGGTCGAATACCTCCAGAAGCTGGTGGAGCGCTCGGGCGCGAAGGCGCTGAAGTTCCGGGTGGGCGGTTGCATGAGCCGCAACGCGGATGCGTCACCCGGGCGCACGGAGACGCTGATTCCGCTGGTGCGCAAGACCTTCGGCGACGCCATGGACCTGCACGCGGACTCGAACAGCTCCTACGATCCGCCCAAGGCCATCGAAGTGGGGCGCATGCTGGAGGAGATCAAGGCGGTCTATTACGAGGAGCCCTGCCCGTTCGATCACCTGGAGGACACCAAGAAGGTGGCGGACGCGCTGACCATCCCCATCTCCGGCGGCGAGCAGGAGTACAGCGACTGGCGGTTCCGCTGGATGATCCTCAACCGCGGCGTGGATATCGTGGAGCCGGACCTGCACTACTACGGCGGGATGGTGCGGTCAGTGCGGGTGGCGCGCATGGCGGAGGTGGCTAAAATGCCGGTCACGGTGCACATCTCCGGCGGGTTCGGGTTTGTGTACATGCTGCACTACGCCTCCTGCCTGCGCAACCCGGCGGGTTACCAGGAATACAAGATGGGGACCGAGAAGTACGGAAGCTGGTTCGATCCCCCGCTCACGGTGAAGGACGGCAAGATGAGCGTGCCGAGCGGCCCCGGCGTGGGCATCAAGGACCTGAAAGGACTGTTGAAAGGGGCGGTCGAGGTGGCCTGAGGCGGGCCGCGGCCGGCGGCAGCAGCGCCTGGACGACGCGCTGGCGGACAGTCTCGAGGCCGGAGTCGGTGACGCGCGAGAAGCCGATGCTGCCGGCGTCCTCCTCGGATTCCATGCGGACTTCGGCGGATAGATCGAGCGCCTGCAAGACCGCGCGGGCGACGGCCTCGCGGTCCCAGCCGCGCCGGGCGGCCAGCAGGGCCAGGTACTCGAGGTCCTGCTGCCCGCGGCGGTAGGCCTTCAGGCGGATCGAAGCGAAGGGTTCGGCGAGGCCGAACTTGCTGCCCGGGTAGAACACCGTGAGCGGCTCGGCGCGCTCCCAGGATTCCGCGCCCCGCACGGTGTTCCACGGCACCAGCCCCTCGCCGCCATGCAGCCACACGCGCCAGCACCAGGCGCGCATGGCGAGGTTGGATTCGCGGGGATGATTGGTAGAGGCGTAGTTCCAGATATCGCGGCCGAAGCGCGTGCGATCGTCCATCAGGTAGCGGTTCTTCTCGAAGAAGCGGCGGCTGATGCAGTTCAGATCGATCTGCCCGGCGAGCAGATCGCGGATCCACTCGACGCGGCTGATGTCGGTGCGCAGGATGATGGGGACGTCCGGGTACGGTTCGAGGCCGCGCCGGGTGAGCGAGGCCAGGAAGCTGATGGCGCGGACGTCGTCACGGTGATTAGGCTCGTCCAGCAGCCACCAGGAGACGCCGCGGCCGCCCTGGCTGGGGCGCTTGTAGTAGTACTTGTTGTTGAAGTAGACCTGGAAGCGGGTGTTGGTCCAGCCGCGCTCACGCAAGTGCCCGGCGAAGCGGCCCACCACGGCGACGTAGCGCTCCTGGTAGTCGCGGCTGAAAGCCTCTTCAACCGGGGAGGCTTCCAACGCGTGGCGGGTGATGATCTCGCGGTACTCCTCCTCGGTGGCGGCCACGCGGTCGATGTTGTGGCGGTAGCTGCGACGCAGGTCGCCGGGCCAGTTTTCGAAGAAGGGGAGATAGAGGGCGG